>NZ_JBAPTY010000037.1:0-19913 GCF_049282395.1 Halobacillus sp.
ACGACGCAGGGTCGTTCGACGTTGCCACAGGTGTTCAAATGTGGAATCACCCCGAAAGACACGACCAGCATAAGCCGAGCATCAAAAGGATGGTGGTTTTTCCATCCGTTGATGAACGGCTTATGTCACGAGTGTCTTTCGGGGTGATGGAACAAGACGAGTTATTTCCCCACCAGCCCTTCTCCATAACAACATAACGGATCCGAACTATCTCGAAACTGAGTCTTCAACTATCCGGCCCTATTGCGTAATAAGTCTCTTGTGAAAAATCAAAAATAAACTTAAAAAGACCTATAAAAAAATGAACAAGAACCCTTTGTCAGGCTAAGGCACTTGTTCATCTTAAAATAAATTTTATATACGTTTCTCATTAAACCAGTATGACTTAATTTCCTGGTCCGGATGATACTCAATTACTTCCACATTCATCTGATTATTTTTATCATCTTCAGGTTCTCCTTTTATCTTGTATTTAAAGTTGAGGGCCTGGTCTTTATCAGATAAGTAATATACTTGATCAAATTCTACTGTTTCTCCATTATGCACCACAATAAACGCGTAATGCTTATCCCCTTCTTCAAATACCCCTTTTCCTCCTACCATCAGCTTCTGTTGCGCCAATAGTCCAGGAAGTTCTTCTACATTTTCAAAGGTTACTTCTTCTCTTCCGCATCCCGATAGTAAACCGACCATAAGGATGGCAAGTATAATTTTAACTTTCATTTCGATTCCTCTTCTTCCTATTTTAGATTGGAGAATAATGTCCACCCCTTTCCTCATATATCTTATATGGATACTTAAGACAAGGGGAGGCTTTTCTATTGATTCATTATGTAAAAAAAGGCGAAACACTAACTCAGATATCCAGAGATTACCGAAAACCTTTAATGGAAATTATCAAAGCTAACCCCACCATCAATCCAAATATAATTGTACCCGGCCAGCCTATCGTCATCCCGGGTTTTCCCAGTACAGCCAGCATTCCCTACAGCATCGATATTTCACTCAATAATCGTAAACTAACTCTTATAAAAAATGGGGTCAAGCAAAAGGTGTATCCCATTGCTGTTGGCCGAATGCTGCAAGGCACACCGACAGGAAGCTTTATTATTATTAACAAAGCTCCCAATCCAGGAGGTCCATTTGGTACTTTCTGGATGAGTTTATCAAAAGAACATTATGGCATTCATGGTACAAATAATCCCAGCTCAATCGGCAAAGCCGTTTCGAAGGGCTGTATTCGTATGTACAATCGGGATGTAGAAGAATTGGCCAGTATCATCCCTATAGGGGCTCAAGTTGTTATCCACGGTTAAATGCCATTTTAAAAGACATGATAGTGAAAAATTTCATGCTTTTCTTTCCTAAAAAAATCCCCCATGAAGGAGAGACTCCTCTCTAACATGGAATCTCTCTCATTACCTAGTTCTATACAATATAATCATAAGACTAATTGACTTCACTGGTACTAATAATCTCAATGTTATTTAAAGCTTGAGAAGCTAAACGATCCGCTTCTCGGTTATCTTTCCTTGAAATTAAGTGATACTGAGGTTGAATTCCTAGTTGAGTAAGCTTTTCGTCAATTCGATCCGCCCATTTAGCCAGCGATACTTCCAGACACGGCCACTCTCCAATTAATTGATTGATAACGACTTGAGAATCACCAATAAATTTCACGGGCAAATGATGTACCCCTAATAAATCCAGTTCAAGCAATGCGTTATGAAGTGCAGCATACTCTGCTTCATTATTTGTGTCAAGCTCATGTACTAAAACATTTTTTCTAAGGCGAAAAGATTTGCCATTCTGATCATAGTAGATGGCGCAGCCGAGTCCTGAATTCTTGGTTCCCAAATCAAAACCCCCGTCAAAATATACTTTTACATTGTGGGGCTCCGTCTGAATCCCTTTCATATACTCCTTCAATTCTTTTAATGTCCATTCGGTGTTGTAGCTATCTAGAAAAGTAATTGACTCCGCACGCTTTGTCTTTAGCATATCCTCCGCAATCAGGATTGCTTGTGAAGCATGTAATTCATCCGAAGTAAAGTTTGCCTGCGGACCTTTTGGAACGTGGTACGCAAATTCCATTCTTACATCCATGAGATGACCCCTTTGCTTTAGATATCTCTTTATTATGTTCCAAAACTATTCTTTACACTATAATAGCGGTAAGAGTGCCCTATCCAAAAGACGAATTCGCTTTAGTGGAAGCAGAACAAAGCAGCTATTTAACTTGTTTTTTATCTAATTTGCTAACTTATATTAATAAGAGTGAGTAAGAAACGCATAGACTAAGTCTATGCGCCTTTGACCTAATATCATTCAGCTAAAACTCCTAATCCAAGTGTTGTTTACAATTTCTTTATAAAGCAGTACAAGAGTCGCGGCGATAGCAAAAATCGTTAAAGGTAATGCGGCCAATTCACTTTGCAAAGTTCCTATTATAATCGCAATAAATGCCCAGGTTAATGTTAAGAAATAAGACAGGCTGAATTTCATTTCCATTAAGAAATAATGAGCAGTAAAGGCAGCTAAAAACAGAACAAGTAACTGTCACGACAACCCTAAAAAGTTACTCAGTGGCAAACCATAATAATAAAGGGCAGAAGCTAAATTAGCGAAAACTGCTACTGTCGTCCAGCCAAAATATAAGGCAAACGTAAGAAGGACAATCACTTCTCGGAGAATTTTAAAGAGACTGAAAGAAGCTCCCGGAATACCAAATCAGGAAGGCGCAGTCTGCTGGAATAATAAAAGGATCGCTTCCAGATTCCTCAAAAAGCGGACCAAAACGTTGAGCAATTATTACTGTTATGGGCTAGGATAATGCTGTCAGCAGTACAATACTACGTTTAATGATTTTCCATTTATCTTTCATCCAATGCCACAGCCCCTTCACCTATCTTCTCTCCTCGTTTACTTTCTTTGTATTATTATACCCTCTTCTTAACAACAAATAAATGGCAAGCATCTACTCTATTCTTATACAATTCAAAGTGAACCCAACTGTAAACAATAATTTAAAAGAAGCGCCTGCTATATGAGCAGGCGCTACTAGTCCTAAGATGCTTCTTTAAATAGTTCAGCTACAATTTCATAGGATCGAATTCTTGCTTCGTGGTCGTAAATCTGAGAAATAACCATCAATTCATCAGCCTGTGTTTTATCAATAAAACTTTGGAGCTGTTCTCGAACGGATTCCTTACTTCCAATGATTGAAGAACCTAATTGCTGTCGAAGAGCCATTATTTCTCTTTCAGATGCCACTTCCTCAATACTTTCAACAGGCGGCTGCAGCGGTAGTTCCGTACTCCTGATCAGATTTAAAAACTGTTGATATAAAGAGGTAGCTAAACGTTCTGCTTCTTCATCTGTATCTGCAGCTATGATGTTAACTCCCAGCATCGCATGAGGACTCTCCATAGATTCTGAGGGTTGGAATTGATTGCGGTACAGATCAAGAGCAGCCAGTGTATTGTTAGGTGAAAAATGACTAGCGTAAGCAAAAGGCAAACCAAGCTGTGCTGATAATTGGGCACTAAATCCACTAGAACCAAGGAGCCATATAGGTACATTCAGACCCGTTCCAGGAATGGCACGAACATTCTGCTTCCCGGAACTTAAGGAAGGATTAAAATACGATCGAAGTTCATTCAGCAATCTCGGAAAATCCTGACCGTCACTCTGCAGTTCTCTCCTCAACGCCTGAGCTGTAACTCCATCAGTACCCGGCGCTCGTCCCAGACCTAGATCAATCCTTCCCGGATATAACGTTTCAAGAGTTCCAAATTGTTCCGCAACGACTAAAGGAGCATGATTAGGAAGCATAATTCCACCGGAACCCACTCTAATTGAATTTGTATTACCGGCTACGTGGCCTATTAATAATGAGGTGGCCGAGCTCGCAATAAAAGGCATATTATGGTGTTCAGCCAACCAATAACGATTATATCCCCATGCTTCCACATGCTGTGCCAGATCAATTGTATTTTGAAAAGAAACAGTTGCTGAGCCCCCTTCTGTAATAGGAGATAAATCCAGTACAGAAAACGGAATAGATTGAATCTTCTTTTGTATATTAGACATAAACTTCATCTTCTTTCTATTAAATTAATTACAGTAAATCCAATACTAGAAGCGTATCAGGGACATTTATTTTTTCAAAATAAAACGATTCCGAACTATATTATTAGATGGTAATTGTAATTTCCCACTGAATACTCAACTACTACTATTACAATATAATTATAAGCTTAGTTTAATTTTTTGAATTTAATGTTTATTCTGAATATTAAAGGGTATCAGTTGGAGCACAAGGAGATTTATTTATTGAAATATTATTCTTGGCTAATGAATGACCCCGATGAAGCTCACCATGAATCAATACTTTAGAAGGAGTGTTTAATTGTGGAAGATCTTTAACCATCCAGGTACAGTAGTGAACCCGAAATTGTAAAAAGGAAGGATCCTGTTATTCATACTGATCGTTCAAAAGACCATGAGTCACCATTGTCGACCGAACAACTTGATTTCTATGAACAAAATGGGTTTCTTCAAATAGAGAACTTCTTTTCTGAACAGGAAGTTTCTGAAATGCAAAAAGCAATTTTTGAGCTGCAGAATTCTAATCAGGACAGTGAATCGGATATGATTATCCGCGAGCCGGAAGGAAACGAAATTCGTTCTATTTTTAAAGTTCACGATAGTGATGAGTATTTTAAAAAAGTAGCTAATGATCAGAGAATATTAGACATTGTGAACCATTTACTCGGAAGTGAAGTTTATATTCATCAGTCACGAATTAATTACAAGCCTGGATTTACCGGCAAAGAATTTGATTGGCACTCTGACTTTGAAACGTGGCATGTAGAAGACGGCATGCCAAGAATGAGAGCCGTAAGTTTATCGATTGCATTATCAGATAACTACATATTTAATGGTCCGCTTATGCTTGTACCAGGTTCTCAAAATTACTATGTGAAATGTGTCGGTGAGACTCCTGAAGATAATTACAAGGAATCTCTAAAAAGACAGAAGTTAGGAGTACCTGATCAGGAAAGCATGAGATGGCTCGCCGATCAAGGAGGAATTTCTGTTCCAACAGGTAAAGCCGGAGCTATAACACTGTTTGAATCCAATACTATGCATGGTTCAAACGGAAATATAACACCCTATCCTAGAAATAACATGTTCATGGTCTATAACAGTGTAGAAAATCAGCTGGTTGAACCTTTCTCCGGGAATCAGGCACGTCCTGATTTTATCGCCGAACGTAACCCTAAACTTAAAGTAAACAAATAAAATAAAGCGCCAAGCATTTGAAGGCTTGGCGCTTTATTTAGTTCTAGGAAAGGTTTATTATACGTTGTAAAAAGTCCCCACTTACTATTTATCTATCATCCTTCCCGCCCACAGAATAGAAGGGAATGAACATTTTGCGGCCAGCAATAGAAACAAAATTTAACACATACAGCTGAACGTTAAATTAAATTAAAAAAGTCTCTTATTACTATGGAGAAGCCAATTACAAAAGTAAGCAGATAAATAAAACCTTCACTACGATGTTTAGCTTTAACATTCTCAAATCCGAACAGTAAGAAAACAACAGGTAAAAAATAAAAAATGAAGTTCGGAAGTGGATCAAAGTTTTCATTCATTAATCGGTAGCTAAATAAAAATATAGAAATTATCGCTAATAGGAGAGTTATTTTCCGAAACAAGCTCACATTCCTCGCCCCCTTTAAAATAATTTGCGGTCTGCCACAATTTGGTGATTTTTCAAAAAAACCACCTATCTTATTGTATAATAAGTTCCACTTGATGTTGGATATTAAACCCTACGGTACTATAAAACCTAAAAAAGACTCCTCCTTTGTTCACAAGAAGAATCTCTACTATCACTTTCTTCTCATCCCCTTTATAATGATAGGGGTATGAATTATATAGAAGGAAATAGGTGTTTCACATGAGTTTACTTACAGTAAAAGAATTAAGTCACGGTTTCGGAGACCGCGCTATCTTTGAAAATGTTTCTTTTCGTCTATTAAGAGGCGAACATATAGGTTTAATTGGTGCTAATGGTGAAGGTAAATCAACGTTTATGAACATGATTACTGGTAAGGTAGAGCCTGATGCCGGTAAAATCATTTGGTCTAAAAACATTCGAATAGGTTATTTGGATCAACACGCAGATCTACAGCAAGGTATGACAATAAGAGATGTCTTGAGAACTGCATTCCAATATCTGTTTGATATGGAAAGTGAAATGAATCATCTGTTTGGAAAGATGGGTGAAGTGGATCCCGAAGAACTGGAAAGCTTGCTTGAAGAAACCGGACGGCTGCAAGACACGTTGACTAACAATGATTTTTATACGATCGATGCAAAAGTTGACGAAGTTGCTAATGGACTTGGACTTGATGAAATCGGGCTTGAGCGCGATGTTACAGACCTAAGCGGTGGACAGCGTACAAAAGTATTACTTGCCAAACTGCTTTTGGAGAAACCCGATATATTATTATTAGACGAGCCTACAAACTATCTCGATGTTGAACATATAGAGTGGCTAAAAAAATACCTCCTGGAATATGAGAATGCATTTATCCTTATTTCCCATGATATTCCATTTTTGAATAGTGTCGTAAACATTATTTATCACGTGGAAAACCAGGAATTAACCCGGTACCCGGGCGACTACAATGAATTTTTAAAAGTGTACGACATGAAAAAGCAACAGCTTGAAGCCGCTTATAAAAAGCAGCAAAAAGAAATTGCTAATCTAAAAGACTTTGTAGCTCGTAATAAAGCTAATGCTGCGACGAGTAAAATGGCAATGTCCCGACAGAAGAAACTTGATAAAATGGACGTCATCGAACTTGATTCTGAAAAACCAAAACCCCAGTTTAACTTTAAACAAGCTCGAACCCCAGGGAAATATTTGTTTGAGACTAATGATCTTGTCATCGGGTATGACGAACCTCTTTCCAGACCTCTCAACTTATCTATGGAACGCGGGGAGAAAATTGCATTATCTGGAGCGAACGGAATTGGTAAAACTACACTATTAAAAAGCATTCTTGGGGAAATACAGCCGGTTGAAGGCTCCGTTCAATTAGGAGATCATCTTCATATTGGCTATTTTGAACAAGAATTAAAAGAAACAAGCAAAAACACGTGTATTGAAGAAATTTGGGAGGAATTTAGACATTTTACCCAATATGAAGTACGTGCTTCCCTTGCAAAATGCGGTTTAACAAAAAAACATATTGAAAGTAAAGTGCAAGTACTAAGTGGCGGGGAAAAAGCAAAAGTACGTCTTTGTAAATTAATTAACAAAGAAACAAATCTTCTTGTACTCGACGAACCTACCAACCACTTAGATGTAGATGCAAAAGCAGAATTGAAGCGAGCCTTACAGGATTATAAGGGAAGTGTCCTGCTTATTTCTCACGAACCAGATTTCTATATGGATGTTGTTACAGACGTATGGAATTGCGAAGATTGGACTACGAAAGTTTTCTAATTGTACATTTAAACGTCCAGAACATGATACATGTTCTGGACGTTTAGTATTTTCAATTGAGATTTCTTTTTGTAAGCTTAAAATAATCCATTGTTGAGGTTTCTTCAAAACCGCAAGTCTGATAAAGACTTAAGGCATTCCTATTTTTCACTGCCACTTGAAGCTTAATATCATCGACTTTTATTTCATTCAACTTCTCTATAGATCTTAATAAAATTTCTCTTCCATACCCCCTGCCCCGATACTCTGGTAGTACTCCTAAGCCATAAATTGCACCGATGCTGTCTTCCCTATTCAAGTGCACTTTCCCTATACATGATTGCTCAAGCTCAGCCAAATAAATATCAACCCCATGCTTAGCCTCTTCTTCTGGAAGAGTGAGTTCAGTGCCGGGAGCAGTTTGAAAGTAAATGTTATTTTGTCTCGCAATTTCTTTTGCGTCCTTATTCATTGCTTTCCTAAGGGAAATCTGCCTTGAAGCAGTCTTTTCTCCTGGCTCATTCATCAGGAACATTTCGTATTCAGACATGTCATAATGAGCCCCAGTAGATTTAATAAATGCTTGACCTGAGCACGAATGTTGATCTGATAGTAATAACATATTTTCAGATGGCCTTCTGAGCCATTCACCTTCGACAAATTCATATAGTCGGCTAAAGACTCCTCTTCTTCTGTAATCCGGGTGAACCATTCCATTCACTTCCATCACTTCGGACCCGAATTGACATATACCGATGTATCCTATAAGCATTTCTCCCTCATAAAACATAAATTCATTGGACTTATTTATATCTTTCATTTCATGAAAAGAATGGCTTAATTTATAATCAAGTTCTAGTTTGAGCGATATATTATCATGTGCTATGCAGGCTTCCATTAGCTTTGTAACTCTTTTATAATCATCATAATTCGGAAATTCTTTAATGACTATACTGGGGTTTTTAATTGGAACCATACATTCTCATCTCCTTTTGAAGATCTTTTAGTTATAGAATTATAGTCAAGAAAACTTACGGAATTGCCCCGAGGTAGAAGAAATATAATTTTGTAAATGATCTAGTGATATTTATTCTGCTGACTAAGAAATCAGTCCACCTTTGTTTTAAAATTGAGATCTTATATACCTTTCGAGATTATACTCCAAAAAAAGAACGCTTATATTAAAAGAGTACCTTTAATATAAGCGTTAACTTAACTTATTTTCAATATAAGTTATCCACCTCACCAGCTGCCAGGGAGTATTCCATAAGAAAAATCATCCCACTATCATTTCCCGGAAACATTTCAACTAACAACGAAAGATTTAACACTATTCAGATTGGGATAAAACATTTAAGCTAATACCTCACCCGGACGCGTATTTTTATACCAGTGATAGCACAATAACACGATAATGATGAGGTCAATAAAGTCTCCACCATAGTACATAAGCATTCCACCTGTCTGCGCTTCTTGGACACCAACTCCCTCAGGGGGATGAGCGTAGATATATTTTGAGAGAATACCGTGGGCTGCCAAGGCACCAATTAAAACGATGGATCTGTATATATAACTGAGCCGGTGATAAACAGGGTCTATGTAAATTAATGATGCTGTAAAAATGTAGCCTGCTGCAAAAATATGGACATGCACTAAGATATGAACCATAAGGTTCGTATGCATCCAACTGTACAAACTCGTTGTATAAAGAATCCAAAGACCGCCAATATTCAGTACAGAGGCTATTATAGGATGAGTAATAAAACGCACAGGATAACTGCGAAGCAGGCTGGCTACAACTTTCGCTTGTCTTACAGGAAGTGACCGTAAAAGTAGGGTAACGGGAGCTGACATAACTAGTATAACAGGAGCAAGCATACCAAGCAGGAGATGACTGACCATATGCATAGTAAAATTGCTCATTGCCTGATATGCGATTGGTCCTATAACAGATATAGCAGCACAAACTATACCAAATGCGAAACTAACATACCGATACCAGGGCCATACTTTTAATCGATTATGACGGCTTGAACGCACTCCTGCATCTATATACAAGATAACGATAAGGAGAGCTCCAATACTTATAAATAGCGCGGACATACCGGTTGTAACATTTGCAATCTGAGCGTGATTCACTATTATTTTCTCCCGCCTGGGATGCTGTTCCTTCTTCGGGTCTTATATAAAATGATGCTTCCTGCAATAATCATCAGTACAGCTGATCCATTCCATACAAGGTCGTATGGTAATAGATCCTCCACATACCTTATTTGGTGAATTCCCATCAGTTTATGTTGAATGGTTCCATCATAAAGTTGAAACCCTCCCGCTCCAATTAAAACGGCTCCCCACCATTTGACAGGCCAGAAGGCATTTCTGCGGCGCAGATCAGCCACTAAAAATAAAGCAGCCACTGTTGCAAACCAACTGAAAGCATGAAAGAATCCATCGGATACTAACCCGATATCGGTAGTTGATTTATCGTAAAAATGATGCCAGTGTAACAATTGATGAAAAACGGTTTCATCAATAAAAGCAGCTACTCCTATACCAAACAATATTCCTGCACCTATGTTCCTAAACGAATACCTAAGCTTTTCTTCATTATTTGACATATTATTTCTATTTATTTTTTCTGTCACCTTCTATAGACTCCTTATTATATTTTGTGTTCTCCTTAAAAATTCCATTTTTACCCATACCTTATAATGTGAAGATGTAAACCTGATAAAGTTCATATATTTCCTAATTCCGAATGGATCGCTGCTTTTTATTTATTTAGCTGTGTTAACCTCCGTGTTGATTTTAAGGTTAAGCTCCCAATACTAGAAGACTCGATTTCGATATAAATGAGCCCGTTACTAAAATAGGGACGAGGGTTGGTTGAAAAATAAGTCGCTTTCCTGCGTCCCTACACGCCGCAGGGGCGATCGATATGGCCACAGGTCGTTTCACTCCCCGTGCGGGACTCTAATCGTTATGGCTCATTACATTCAGTAACTAGCTAAAATATCCATTCGATGGAACGAGTATCATCTTCAAAGAAAGAGTCTTCACCGCTCCGATTTTTATGATAGATGCTCAACTTTGAGAAATCAGGTGTCTGACTGTTAACAGCCTGATATTTTTTGTGAGCAAGGAGAAGAATAGGAACTAGGTCTGCTCTTCCATACACAGATATATCGTAAAGTTGTATAAGAAATGAAGGAGGCAGATAATAAACTACTTCAACAGGGATAGTAAAATTATCCGGCCAATGGTATTGTCCATTCAAACTCAACGAAATTTTTGTAAACATAGATGCTTTTGTATAAAGTTTCTTGCTTTCTGAAGTTCAAAATCTTCTTTCTTGTATAATCCAGAAAACAGCAAAGCATAATAGGCTTCAATAGTTGAGGATAAGATGCCGCTTTCTTCATCATAAAACAACTTCCAGGCCCCGTTTCTATCCTGTCTGCTTATAATACGGCCGGTAAGTTGCTGAATCAATTCTTCTTCATGAAGATTAAGGGTACGTAATAAAATAATCATATAAGCATCCGTAATAATTCCAGTTTCAAAAGGATAATTCCAGGATCCATCCATGGTCTGCTGTTCTTCAAAGAGGTTAATAAGCCGCATAATTTCTAATTCAACAATCTCCTTCAACCTCTGCCTCTATCTGTCCTATCAATAGTTTAAATGTATTCATCAGGCGCTACATCCATGCTGCGAAAGGAGGCTGAAGCTATTGTTAAGAAAGTGGATAACGAATCATAACCATTACTCCATGTTAAAAGCAGAATTGAAAAATATAATAAAAGAAAAACCCATTTCTACCCTCTCGAAAGAAGAAAGAAAGCTTATCCTGAGCATTCGTGAAAAAACGAAGCAAAAAAACAGGAACAATGTTACTAGAACCATGGCTTACCTGGAATATTTCAAACTCCATCCAGAGGTCCATTGGTCTTTATTAGCTCATTTGGTTTCTAGAAATGCCGGCTGGAATATGACCGATTTAAAGGGAGAATTTTTGACCAGACTGCTTTCCCCAAAAGAACAAAATGATTTTTACCTTTTTCTTGAAAGAGGAAACTGGCTCATATTTCAGGATGCCTATCCGCAGTTATTACTTTATGAAGCGAGCAAGAAACAGAATACCTCCTTATTTCACTTACTGACTCATTTGAATGTATCACGATTTATGGAGCCTTTTTGGATAAACTTTTGGAAAAATCAATCCAGTCCGCTGCTCACGACAGCTTTAATTATAAACGAACAGAATTATATCGAGAGTCGGGTTATCCTGAATGATCAGTATCAAAAAAATGTGCTTCATACAATCTTATTTAGACTACAAGATGTATTTGACTTGAATCACATACTAATTCCTTACGAAACGCAAAGTACTAAAAAAACAAATTTTGTAGGAGGAACCGTTCATCATTTTTCTTCATTAGAAGATCGTATTCTATTAGGTAAAAAACTTTATCATGATCTTTATTCCATTAAAAGCCGTCTTAATTACATCATAATTTGGACAGATCAGCATCCTCATACAGGGTCACGTCACGATTTTTGGCCTCATCTATTTACTGAGATTAAAAAAACTTTTCCTGGTTCTAACCAAATGCTGCCTCATACGCCTATTGAACCGAATAAGAACAGTCCACGTATTTACAGTCCTAACCTGAAAGATGTTTGGGAAGATTGGACACACTCTGCCGCTGAAGAGGGGGATTGGTTCAAGGACATGGCGATGTTTCCATTAGTTAAGAAGAAAATTAATGACAAAGAGGAAAATGTATTAAACCATTACTGGAATACGATCGAAAAGCTGGAGATAGCGGTATTTGCTAAGAAATTATTTACTCGTCATTCTCATTATTAGATAATGAAACTTTCTTATCGTTACAAAATGAAGGTGGATGTGAGGGTTAAATATCCAAGAGCAGGCAATCGTTGAGGATTTCACTATCCAAACCAGCCATATGAACTGCATTCCTTAATACATGAAAAAACGTCCCCTTAACTTATAAAAGGGACGTTTTCGTTTTTCTCTTTAACCAATATCAAACTTTTCTTTAAAGACCGAGCTCAATTCACTCCATACATCAAACATGTTTCCATCTATATCGTAAAAAATAAAGTTCTTGCCACCATGGCCCCTGTTTTCAAATGGGCCAACCTGGACTCCTTGACTAGCCAATTCGTTATAAAGTATTTCAAGCTCCTCTTGACCATTTACTTCAAAGGTTAACGAAAAGCACTCTTCACCTCTCTCATCAATAAAATTGGCAGTTTCTTTCTTTTTTGCTTTTACAAGAAAGAAACTTAGGTTTGCCATATTAACTATGGCTTTATTCTCATCTTTATACGTGACGTAAGCTCCTAATTTATCTACATACCAGTCTGCTGCTTCGTCCACACGTTGAACAGGCAGATAAACCGTTCCCACCCTGAGTAGATTTTTTGTCATACTTGGGATCTCCCCTTACTTTCAGTAAGTATTGTTAATAAAACCAAATGGGCAGAGCGCAATTTATTTGTTTTCCATTAATAAGTGACACCATTAACTATTATTTCTAAGACCCTGTAAAGTCCCCAAGCAAGCAGCAGAAGACTTAATATACATACTATTAAAAACTCGTATATTCTTTCTTTCCGCTTCAACTTCATAATAGAATAGCCACTCATTAATGCTGCTGCTATAATAATTGCTAAGCTCTCATCCAATGTAGATTCTGTAAACGACTGTAAGAGCGCAATGATTACAATACCAAGGATCGCCAGTCCTTTTTTCTCTACTGAATAAATTTCCTCCTTTAAAATTATATCCCTAATTTGTTTCCAATTGGGCATGTTTGACCACCTGTCCAACCCTTCAGGCTGTAGTTAACTATTTATTTGAACGATCTCCAATATTATTTTTACTTCATCTCATTGAAAAGAGATTGTAGAGAGATCCTCAAACTTTAGCCTTTATTGTATTCTCTGTTTAACCAAAATTGTAAAAGTGCGTTTCCAACGACTACTAGATAAGCGATAGTGGCTGGGACAACGGTCTTGTGTCAGCTGATTCTATACTTTCTACCACTATTAAGTCCTCTTTACCTTAATCTTAATTTCTATTCCCAGGCTTAATAATCCTTCCTTTCTATTATTAAAAACACGCTCTCATTGTAAAAGAGCGTGTTTTAATCTTGGGGATCAGCCTCCAATATAGCGGTTATAAAGCGCTTTGGCTTCGCTTATATCTTTCGTATCATGAATAAGTACGCGACCATCCTGAAAAGCTACCAGCCGGCGCCCTTCTATCGTAAGATTCACAAGAAAAGAATTTCCTTCTACTTTTCCGCCCTCGACAGCCTGAAGCCTCTCAGAGAGTTCATCCAAATTTCTTTTTTCCTTGTTTGCTGGACGAATTTGCACCGTGTCCCGTCCGCATAATACCGCTGTTCTAGATAAATTTACAGGGTCGAGATGAGGATAGGTGGCTGCCTGCCCGCAAGAAGGGCAATCGTCTTTTTTTAGTTTTTCTACCTTAATTGTTGACTGTTGGTTTTTCCAAATATCGAAATAAAACAGGTTTCTTCTTAGAGATTTGTAATCTTCTACTAAAAGCTTCAATGCTTCGGTAGTTTGATAAGCAGCAACAATTTGAACGGCAGGGCTGATAATCCCCACGGTATCGCATGTTTCTCCTCCCATGGGAACAGATCCTAACAAACATGAGAAGCAGGGAGTCTGCCCTGGAACTACAGTATAAGAAAGTCCATAACTACCTGTACAGGCGCCGTAAACCCAGGGTACTTGATATTTCTGTGAAGCATCATTGAGAAGCATCCTGGTTTCAAAGTTATCGGTAGCATCAATCATAATATCTACACCTTCGACCAGTTCTTCAATTTCGTGAATTGAAACATCCAAGATCTCACCTGATATACTGATTTCCGAATTTATTTCTCTCAATCGATTGGCTGCAGCTACTGCTTTTGGAATACGTTCCACCGCATCCCTCTCAGTGAACAGCTGCTGGCGCTGCAGATTGCTCCACTCTACATAATCTCGATCGACTACCGTTATTTTCCCAACACCCGCACGGGCCAGCATTTCCGCATTACTTGTTCCTAAAGCTCCTGCTCCTATTAAGAGCACATGCTTTTCCCTTAGTTTTTGCTGTCCATTTTCGCCAATAGGTGAAAACAATATTTGTCTAGAATATCTTTCCTTCAACCAATGCTCATTCCTTCCGTAGGACTGCTTGCTGTCGCGTAAGTTTTCTTAGGGATTCGACCTGCTTCATAACCTAATCTGCCGCCCTCAATTGAGAGCTTCATCGCCCGGGACATTTTCACAGGGTCTTCCGCTTGAGAAACAGCCGTATTTAGTAAGACACCGTCAGCCCCAATCTCCATCGCCAGAGCTGCATCGGTCGGGGAACCTATGCCCGCATCTACAATAACAGGAACTGTTGACTGCTCTATAATAAATTGTAAATTTAATGGGTTAATAATTCCCTGGCCGGAACCAATCGGTGAAGCCCCAGGCATAATGGTATGCACACCTAAGTCCTGCAGCCTTTTTGCTAGCATAACATCATCCGAAGTGTAAGGCAGTACTATAAAGCCTTCTTCCAATAGTATCTCAGAAGCTTTTAATGTTTCAGTCGGATCAGGAAGCAAGGTGCGCTGGTCACCAATTACCTCTACTTTTATCATATCGCATAATCCAGAAGCTTTAGACTGCTTAGCCGTTCTGACTGCTTCCTCTGCCGTTTTAGCACCCGCCGTGTTTGGAAGCAGTGTGTATGGAACGGTATTAATCATTTCCAATAAATTAGGCTGATCTGCTTCCTGGCAAAATTCATCCAACTCTTTTTTTCCATCTGAAAGTACATGAAGTTCCCGCTTCAAACCCAACCCACTTCCTTTTCCAGAAAAAAACCGCTCCCCATAGGGAAGCGGTTATATAGCAAATATTTGAAAGCACATATGCTACACCCTCTACTTTCTTACGCTGGTATCGTCCAGATCAGGTTCTAGAGTTCAAACGCATTTGTCTCAGCCCGAAGGCACCCATAGTAGAGCTTGTGTCAATACTTTATTAAATTCAGTGTAACATTGGATCTTTTTAATTTCCAATATAATACAAGTGTCAACCAGAACAAAATCTTCCTAAAGAGGATACGAGCAAACAGAAGTTTGAGGATGGATGAATTCATAACTTTTCTCATTTGAAAAAGAACGTAATCTTTGACTCTTATAACTGCTCAAGCTATATTAATAGTAACAAGGGGAGTAGCGACCGGATATCGGCTAATGAACCGTCAATACGGTATTCTTTATACCTGGTTCATTGGACTAAGTTCTGCTTAGTACGCAAGACCTTGGTACAATTTATTTTTGTGCCAGGGTTTTTTTTTATGTTCTGGCAGAAAGGAGAAACGATATGATTTATTTTGTATTCATCCTGGCTGCAGTTGTCGTGGTGATTAGTGCTGTCTACCTCAACCAGTTCGGGGACGTTATTAGCAGGAAATCTTCCTTGAGCGGAGCTGCAGTTGGAACTTTTTTAATCGCCGGAGCTACTTCACTCCCGGAATTAACAACAAGCTTAACCGCTGTGTACATTGACAATCCAGATATAGCGGTTGGTAATATGCTGGGGAGTAATGTATTTAATCTCCTCATTCTTGCCAGTATGGATATTATTTATAGAAGACAACGGTTATTTCAAAGAGTAAATAATAAGGAAAATATCCCATCGGCCTCTATTGGCTTACTATTCCTACTCATTATTATTTTCTCTCTCTGCATACCTGGTTCGATCGAAATTTTCGGGATGGGTATTGAGATGATTGTCATTGTCCTTCTTTATATATTCAGTATGAAGTTTATTTCTGGAGGAGAATCCGAACAAGAAGAAGAAGGACAGACTAAAGATTACTCGCTGAGAGCAGCTGTTATCGGCTTTATTATTGCTTCTGTCATTGTTTTTATTTCTGGAAGTGCTTTATCTGTTTCAGGTGACCGGATGGCTGAAGCATCAGGACTTGATGCGAGTTTTGTCGGCAGCTTTCTAATTGCAGCCTCAACTTCCCTGCCTGAACTGGTAGCCGTGTACGCTGCCTTCAGACTGGCCAATTATAATATGGCCATTGGTTCCATACTGGGAAGTAATTTGTTTAATATTCAACTGTTAGCTTTGACGGACTTGTTATATAGAGAGGGAGCTATCCTCACTTCTGTCCAGGCTTCTCATATATTTATTGCATGTCTTGGAGTCGTTATGACATTAATTATGATCTTTCTGCTTATACGCCCAGCTAGTATGAGAAGTCACTGGCGTTATGCGGCACCTTCTCTTCTCATGACTTTAATTTACTTTATCGCTTCTTATGTATTGTTTTAATAGAAAGTCTATTATCAGCTCCAATCCAAGGAAAAAAAGTAGGCTTCCATTTAATAAATGGAAGCCTACTTTTTAAACGTTTTCCAATCAAGTTCACTTTCATTCAAAAGTTCCTCAAAACTTTTATTTGCTTCTTTCTTCTTTCTTTCTTCAAGGCGCTTCTGCTTTTCTTGCTCCAGACGTTCGGCTTCGCTTTGTTTTAGTTCAGTCTTTTTTAAACGAAGCTGAGTCAATACATCTTCATTTAACTGCTCACTTAGTGATCCTTCTCTTTGTTCTTTCTTACTCATACGGCTTCGCCTTCTTTCACATCTTTTGGAGAGATAATAGGATTAAGAATCCCGTCAGGGCTTGAAAGGCGAAAGCTGTTTTTAATGAAATCCAGTTTCATATCCGGCTTAAAGAAAGTGGCTTGTTGATTATCAATGATCACTTTGTATTCTGCATTTACCACCAAGTTATCTGTCTTCAGAATTTGATCGGTAAACCGGATGGTAGGGAGCCCGTTCACTCCACATCCACACCCCTCTGTATCATAATACAGTCGGATAATTGGGCGACTAGGATCTTTCATATCTTCAAGCTTCTTTTTGGCCTCATCTGTGATACGTAATTTCATTATCGATCCCTCCTAACACTATCATAAAAAAATGATTACCCTATGGCAATTCTCATGCTCATCCGGCCGGTTGCTATCCACCGAGGCACCTCTGACGGTGGAGTAAATTCTATTACGAATGCTAACAGCGACCCAAGCATTTATCATTCTCCAATATTAACAGGCTGTGGCCTTTTTAGAAATATTATAATAGGCACAAATTCAGGGTGCCGTTAAAGTACCGACACCCTCTGGAACGCAGAACCGATTATTTTTTATTAAATTGGCGTTCCATTGCTTTTTCCAGAAAAGCAGGGGCGAGAGAATACATTTTACTGCCCGAATTCATCCATCCTGGCATATTAATCTCTCTCTGCTGAGAAAATAAGTGGTTAACTACCTCAGCCGCTACTTTATTTGGATCCAGCATAAATCGATCTACTGCTTTTTCATAGGCTCCTGTAGGGTCTGCCTGATTAAAGAAATTCGTACGTACTGGCCCCAGGTTCACAGAAGTCACATAGACTCCCTGACTTTCCACTTCCATACGGAGACCATTGGTAAAACCTATGACGGCATGTTTGGTAGCGGCATAAATAGAGGACTTTGGAGTCGCTATTTTGCCAGCTTGAGAAGCGATATTAACGATGTGCCCTCTCCCTTGCTGCAGGAAATGAGGGATCAGTTGATGAGTAGTTCGAAATAAGGATTTTACGTTGATGGAAAGCATTCGATCGATATCCTGCCACTTTGCTTCTGAGACCAGGTCGAAAACAGCCATCCCTGCATTGTTGATCAATCCATCAATAGATCCATGATCATAACATATTTGATCAATAACATCTTTCCATTCGGCATCGTTAGATAAATCAGCTTTGTACCAGTAACAAGGTACGGAAAAGACAGCTTCTATTTTTTCTTTAATAATGGCAAGGCGATCGGCAGACCTAGCAACTAAAATAGGTATGCCTCCTTCACGTGCCACATGAATAGCTAAATACTTACCAATTCCACTTGAAGCTCCCGTTATTAAAACTTTTTTATCTTTGACCAATTCATTCATATAACCATCACCTGTTTACATAATAATATTTTTGTTCACCTGAAAATTCAGCGAGCAACGCTTGTTTGTTTTCTAAGTAATCCAACTGCCCGATCGTTTCAGACATCGTCAGGCCAAACTGACTTTCTATATGTTTAGGAAACAAACGCCTGCATACATCATATGCACATAATCTCTCTTCTTCAAACATATTCAGGACTTTGAATGCACGCTCTTCTTGCTTTTTAAGACGCTGAATGACTAGTTCATCTGTGTTCTGAAACGTCTTTCCGTGTCCCGGATAAACCATTTGAATATTTATATCCAATAATTTATCCATCGAAGCCCGATATTGCAGAAGTGGGCGGGGACGATCTTTCTCCATGCCATATGGAGGTTCTAACAGAGGGTTAGAAGAGATATGAGCAAGCAGATGGTCACCACCAATAAAGGATCCATCAGCCTGTCGATAAAACGAAATATGACTTTGAGCATGTCCGGGAGTTTCTATTGTTACCCATTCCTCGTGCCCTGGAATCCTGTCTCCTTCCATAAGCTCAAGTGTCAATGTGCCTTCTGCGCTCCATTTCAAGGGCTTACGAAGGGACTTGAGCAAGCCTAAATACTGCTCCGGCACCCCTGATTCTTTATACATACGGTAAAAAAATTCCTCATATCTCAAAAAGAAAGCTTCTTCTCTTTCAAGCCATGGTTTTAACTTATGGTGAGCAGCAACTGTGTTCAGATTAGGAAAATGTTCGATCAATCCCATATGATCTGGGTGGTGGTGGGTTAGTACAATCTGATCTATATCACCGGGGCTGTATCCAAGTTCTTTTAACTGAATTATTAATTCATTCCAAGCAGCATCGGTTTTTACACCTGCATCTACCAGAGTGAGTCGATCACCTTTCAGTAAATAGAGGTGTACGTCTCCCACTGCATAAGGGGTTGGAAGTGTTATTTGGTAAATAGCATCTTTTAAGGTTTTCATTCGGAATCCTCCAAACTGAATGAACATTCATTTTATAACCATTGTAGCACGCTTTCTTGATATATTCCTGTTGATTTCAAAAATATCACTACTAATTTTTTAATTTACAATATCTTGTTTGTAGTTATCGATTAGGCTCGTAACACTTGAAGTCCAATATTGTGAAAGTAATCGCTGTAAGTGGAGCAGAATTCCTGGATGCTATTGGTTTGAATAGAATAGGTTTGATTATCGCGTTCATATTGGCGGCTTTCATAAAATTGTTTATGGGAAGCTCATCCGCAAAATGGGCGATTATGGCACCGGTTTTTGTTCCGTTAATGATGCAGCTTGGCTACTCACCTGAGCTGACTACTTTAGCGTACAGAATCGCCGA
>NZ_JBAPTY010000038.1:0-12256 GCF_049282395.1 Halobacillus sp.
GGTCCGACGACTCTTCAATCATAGGGTGGCGAAGGAAACGACGAGACTCCCACGGGAGAAGGAGCTAGGCGAGACCCCACAGGGAGTGAAGCGACCGAGGAGGCTTGCCAGTTCCCCCGTAGGAAAGCGAGTTGTTTCCGTAGCCCCCTCATCAAACTTTTGGCAAAGGACCCGAGATATCTCGAAACTGAGTCTTCAACTATCCGGCCCTATTCTTTAATAAGCCTCTTGTGAGATTCAACTAGTATTTAACAGAAGTTAATTGTTGATGTGAATAGTTCAACTTATAGGAAATATCAAAAATCCAAGGGGACATCGTTTGAAACCTTCATGGTTCCATTAATTAAGGGACAAACTATTACAGGGAGGTGAATGTTATGAAGAAAAACGAAAACAATCGAGTTTCTGAAGGAAAAGATAAGTATGAACTGGATGTCGATCGCATGATCAACGAAGGAATGGCCGGAGGAACTGTGAAACCCGTATATGGGTATGAGCAACTTGGCGAAGTACACGAAATTCCTGAGCAGCCCAAAAGAGATCCTCAGCGTTAACGAACGCAAAGATGAACAAAAGCCGGTGATGCTTCCCACATCTCCGGCTTTGTATTATCGGCTTTTTACAATCATTTGTACAGCTTCATTAATTAAATCTTCTGCGGATTCGCCTTCTTCATGGGCTTCCCGGATGCAGCCTTCCAGGTTCTTTGCTACAATATATCCGATTGCACGATCCATAGCTGAACGGGCAGCTGACAGCTGAGTTATGACATCTTTACAATCTTTATCTTCATCCATCATTTTTAGTACGCCTCTAACTTGTCCTTCAATACGTTTTAAACGGTTTTTTGTTTCCTGACCGTATAAATTACTATCTTTCACTTGTTCCATACAGGAACAACTCCCTTCTGTACCTATAAATAAAAACTATACCATATCCCCATCTGCAGGGTGCTGATTTTAAGTTTATTGTGCAATGTACTACTATAATAGTAAAGAATCTATAAAAAAGGAAGATATTCATGCCCATTATTGCCGAGCTAAAAACGATCTACCCTTCATTAATTATATCAGATCCTGAAGAAACCGACCATTCCGACGCCTATGCTTGGTATTTGACCCCTTCGATGGACACCATCGGTATTCTGAAAGAGGAAACGGAAGCACGAGACACTGAACTACTTTCCGTTTTTCTCACCCCAGCACCAATGGGTCTTCCGGCAGAAACGGAACGGGAAATGGCCTGGAATGATTTCTTAAAAGGGAGTCAGGATCAACTGCCGATTCAGTGGCCAATTCAATACCGATTTGTGTTCTTTTCAATAGCGAACCTTCCTGAAGATAAAGAATCCTTTCAAGAAGCGTTCCAATCTCTTTTTCCGAGAAAAATGCCAATTATATGGGAAACGAACGGAGAAGGATTTATTATTGAAGAAATTCATGAAAAGAACCAGGAGCCATTATCCTTCCAAGGCATTGTTGATGTACTAATGAGTGATTTTTATACGAATATTCAGTTCTATATCAGTGAATTCTCTCAGGATATCCCTTCTTCCCCATCTATCTATAAGTGGGCGGCCCACTGTCATACGATTGCCTTAAAATACCGGATCGATTCAGCCGTTACTTACAAGGAAGTTATGCCTTATTTATTTATCGAAGCGATTCCCGAGGATCAATGGGAGCATATCCACCGGTCTATCTTTCAGGATATTAAGAAAGATAAAGACCTGCTGCAGACCGTTAAAGTATTTCTTCAATCCGGCTCCAATGCTACCCTGGCAGCTAAAACCCTTTACATGCACCGCAATAGCCTTCAATACCGGGTAGATAAATTTATTGAGAAAACTGGTATAGATGTAAAACAGTTTGAAGGCGCCATGATTACGTATCTTGCCTTGCTCACTCTGGATCAATAACAAAGTGCACAAAGATGAATGACGAATCTTTGTGCACTTTGTCCATTTACCCTTTTTTCAGAATTCGCTACACTGTAAACAGTAAAGAAAGCGATTTCAAAAATTACATTGGAGTGAGACATAATGGCAGAACTAAAACTGAACAATATTGAAAAAGTTTATGATAAGAATGTAAAAGCGGTTGAAGACTTTAATTTAGATATTAACGATAAAGAATTCGTCGTATTCGTAGGACCCTCCGGGTGCGGTAAATCCACAACGCTACGAATGATTGCGGGACTTGAAGAAATAACCGGCGGCGACTTTCTGATTGATGATAAACGTATGAACGACGTTGCTCCTAAAGACCGGGACATCGCAATGGTTTTCCAGAACTATGCCCTTTATCCGCACATGAACGTTTATGACAACATGGCTTTCGGATTGAAGCTTCGTAAAATGGATAAAAAAGAAATTGAGCAGCGCGTGAACAATGCGGCCAACATTCTTGGTCTGGAAGCTTTACTTGATCGTAAACCGAAAGCGCTCTCAGGTGGTCAGCGTCAACGTGTCGCGCTCGGACGTGCCATTGTTCGTGACGCCAAAGTATTCCTGATGGACGAGCCGCTTTCCAACCTGGATGCTAAACTTCGTGTCCAAATGCGTGCGGAAATTCAAAAGCTTCACCAGCGTCTGCAAACCACAACCATCTATGTAACACACGACCAGACAGAAGCAATGACGATGGCCACTCGACTGGTCGTTATGAAAGACGGCCTCATTCAGCAAGTTGGTAAACCCAAAGATGTTTACGACAAACCTGAGAATGTTTTCGTAGGCGGATTTATCGGTTCACCTGCCATGAACTTCCTGCAGGGTACATTAGAAGAGGGACAGATTGATCTTGGCACTGTCAAGATTACGGTTCCAGAAGGAAAAATGAAAACCCTTCGTGATCAGAACTATATAGGCAAAGAACTGATCCTTGGTGTTCGTCCGGAAGATATGCACGATGAGCCGGTCTTCATTGATGCTAACCAGGACAAGAAGATTACAGCCCATATCGAAGTAGCTGAAATGATGGGGTCTGAATCTTACCTTTATTCTCGTCTTAATGATCAGGAATTTATCGCTCGTGTAGACTCCCGTACGGATATTAACGGCGGTGAAGACATCGAACTTGCGATTGATATGAACAAAGTTCACTTCTTCGATAAAGATTCTGAATTACGTATCCGCTAATAGCTATAATAGAGAAAAAGCGCAGCTCTCAAGCTGCGCTTTTTTATGAGCTTCGAACACTCTTTAGACCGCACTGCTGGCATATGAACAGATGAATACATTCATCTGTTAAAGAAGAATCTTCATCCCCGTCCACCAGATTCGTCCATTTTTGGTCAAGGTACGGACTATAATCATCTAGAAAATCGGTAATTCTACCCCGATCCTCCATCGTTCCTTTGCACTTTGGGCACGGGTGTCCTGTTTCACCCCAGCCATTACAAATCCCGCATTCCCGCATATGCTGCACTTCTTTCCACAAGTTTCTATTCAATAAATATGATTTTTCCCACAAAATAAAGAGGAAGGGCGCACCCTTCCTCTTTCGTCACAAGTATTTATTTTTGTTGTTGTCCGTACTGCTGTCCACCGAACTGCTGTTCAGCCATTTGTACAAGACGCTTAGTGATTTCTCCACCTACAGAACCGTTAGCACGGGAAGTAGAATCAGCACCAAGCTGTACTCCGAATTCTTGAGCGATTTCGTATTTCATTTGATCTAGAGCTTGTTGAACACCAGGTACTACTAACTCATTTGAACTGTTGTTGTTAGCCATGTTGTCTCACCTCCTGTGTAAAAGTAGTATGAGCAGGTATTGTATTTTTTATGTCAAAAAAAATACTGGAAATTAATGGAGGTTTTCACCAGACTCATTCCATGGCTAAACAACATACAAATCTCTATGCGTTAGGCTTCGTCATTGCCTTTGGATCAACGTATTCATCAAACTGCTCAGCAGTTAAAATACCGGATTCCACCGCTGTTTCTTTTAATGTTTGATTTTTTTCAAAAGCAGTTTTAGCAATTTTGGCTGCATTTTCATAACCGATATGCGGATTTAGTGCCGTAACGAGCATAAGAGAATCGCGCAGATTCTTTTCAATCTGTTCATGGTTTGGCTCGAGCCCGCGTACGCAGCGCTCTTCAAATGAAACCATACTGTCAGCAAGAAGCTGGGCAGACTGCAGGAAGTTATAAGCTATGACAGGTTTGAATACGTTCAGTTCAAAGTTCCCCTGGCTCGCTGCAAAACCAATGGTCGCATCATTTCCCATAATCTGTGCGGAAACCATAGTGACCGCTTCACTTTGAGTAGGATTAACTTTCCCTGGCATGATCGAACTTCCCGGTTCATTAGCTGGAATGGTAATTTCGCCAATCCCGCATCGAGGTCCACTCGCCAGCCAGCGGACATCATTCGCAATCTTCATAAGATCGGCAGCTAATGCTTTAAGCGCACCATGAGTATGCACAAGCTCGTCGTGAGATGTGAGCGCGTGAAATTTATTCGGTGCTGAAACGAATTCTTTTCCGGTAATTTCATTGATTTTGGCAACGACTTGCTCTGAGAAATCTTCATGGGCATTTAAACCTGTCCCAACGGCTGTACCGCCAATAGCAAGATCTTTTACATACTTTGTACTATCTTTAATCATATTTTCAGTCTTATCTAACATACGATGCCAGCCGCTGATTTCCTGACCCAGGGTAAGAGGCGTAGCGTCCTGCAAATGGGTACGCCCGATCTTTACAATCTCGTCAAACGCTTCCATTTTTTCTTTTAAGGTATCTTTTAGTTGAGTTAATGCGGGAAGAACCACATCCTCAAGCTTCTGAACAGCTCCAATATGCATAGCTGTCGGATAAGTATCGTTAGAGCTCTGTGATTTATTTACATCATCATTCGGGTGCAGGCGCGTTTCGCTTTCCTGTTTCTTAAGCCATTCATTTCCTACGTAAGCAATAACTTCGTTTACGTTCATATTGGATTGCGTGCCGCTCCCTGTCTGCCAGACGACAAGAGGAAAATGCTCTTCAAGATTACCGGAAATAATTTGGTCCGCTGCATATTCAATAGCGTCTGCTTTCTCTTCTTCCAATAGTCCTAATTCAAAATTGGCTCGGCCAGCACTCTTTTTTAAGATCGCAAAACCTTCGATAACTTCTTTCGGCATTTTTTCATCACCGATCGGAAAGTTCTGTTTACTTCGCTGGGTTTGTGCTCCCCAGTATTTTTCGCTCGGTACTTGTATCTCACCAATTGTATCTTTTTCAATACGGTAATCCATGATAAATCCTCCTTATTTTGTACATTCGCTCCTCCATTATTGTATCAAGAATCTTTTGAACATTCATCTCAAGCTTAGATTTAATAAAACAATTTTCGATATTTTATTATCAGATTATTTACAATTTTCAGTTTATAGTGTATAGTGAATATTAATAAAAGAAAGGAGGCAGAAACAATCGTACTTAATACCACAAGGAAGGAGGTCCCCGGTAAAAAGCATTATTGTTTTTGCTCGATCTTTTCAAATGGTCCAGTTAGGTGGGAATAAAAAGAGTCTGTCTGTACAGGCTCTTTTTTAATGAATTCTTTTCAAAATCCTTTATAATAAAGCTTGGAGGTGAGAATCATGCCAAATATTTGGACACATATATTATTTGTCGATCAATTATGTAACGAGCTGAACCGAAATGATCTTATTCAGACATCCGGCCATTCTCTTCATTTAGGTGCACAAGGACCGGATCCTTTCTTTTACCATAATTTCCTTCCTTTCTCTCAAGACGAACATGTGGATGAAGTGGGAATGAAATTACATACCGAGCAATGCGGTCCGCTCTTAATAGACATGATTGAGCGGGGTGCTTATCATAAGAATCACCTTCAGGCCTTCATTCTTGGATTTGTCAGCCATCATATTCTTGACCGCCACACTCACCCTTATATCCATTACCATGCGGGCTATGAGTCCAATAAGCATCAGGAGCTGGAAACCATCATTGACACCATTATGCTTGAGCGATTCCGTTCTATAAGAACTTGGAAGAATCCGGTTCATAAAGAAATAAAAACCAGATCGCTGCCTTCTATTGCTCAACTAATGGACTTGCTCTTGGACACACATTTCCCAGGTTTAGCGGAAGAATATCCTGATAACTTTATTCACCAGTCCTACCGCCATATTCAGTTTGCACAGCGTGTGCTGTATGACCCTTGGAAATGGAAAAACAAATACTTCGGTTCCCTTGTTTCTTCTTTTTCTCATCAACCGGTTAACGATGACAGGGATTATCTGAATGAGCAAAAAAACCGCTGGCACCACCCAGCGACTAATGAGCCTCATACGTCTTCTTTTCTTGACCATTATGAAGAGGCGCTCGAAGAAGGAAAGCTTCTGTTCGAGCTCATATTATCTTATTGGGAGAATCTCAGTAGAAGCCGCCTCGATGAAATAAAAGATGTTATCGGCAACCGCTCGTATGACACAGGAGCTCCTCTATCAGAAGGACTGGTCAACCGTTTCAGCAACCCCATCGTTTAAAAGTTATGCAATACCTCTAAATTGATCTTTACAGATAAGCTACCGTTTGTTGAAGACTCAGTTTCGAGATATGGTGGAGCTGAAGGTCCTCTGGGGGACGATTTCGCTTTTCGCGGGAAATAACTTATATAGAATGAAAAAAAGAGAGGAATAGGCTCCTCTCTTACGGATGGATGACAGGCTTTTTATTAGGATCTGTATATTGTTGGGCCTCTTTTATTCCTTTTTCGATGTCCACCTTATTCAATAAAAGGATGCCTACAACAAAAAATACGATAAGCGATAAAATACCTAAGCGGCTGGAGCCTGTCAGCTGGCCGACAAGGGCAAATACGAAAGGTCCAAAAATAGCAGCGAATTTGGATGATATTCCGTAAAATCCAAAAAATTCTGCATGCCGGTCGCCAGGAACCATTCTCCCAAAGATCGAGCGGCTTAAAGACTGAGCTCCTCCCTGCACAAATCCTACACATACGGCCAGAATATAGAAGTGAAGGGCAGTCGTCATGAAATACCCAAGACCTACGATTGCAAGATAGATGAACAAAGCCAGCATCAAAGCACGCTTCGCTGTAATCTTCTTCGCAAGCCATCCAAAGAAAAAGGCAAAAGGAATTCCCACAAATTGAGTAATTAATAAAGCTGTAATAAGAGCCGTACTATCAATTCCTATATCTCTCCCGTAAATCGTAGCCATCTTTATAATAGTGGAAATACCATCGTTGTATAACCAGAAAGCAAAAAGGAATAATAACAGCTGTTTGAAATGCTTCAATTCTTTAAATGTTTTCCCTACTCGGTTAAAACCAATGGAAAAATAAGAGGCTGTACGTTTCTCATAAACCTTTTTTTCTTCTACTATATTCTTAAATAAAGGGATGGAAAAAACCAGCCACCAGACACCGACAGACACAAAAGCAAGCTGTGTACCGGCCAAACTGTCTGGAAGCCCAAACCACTCATATTTCATAATCATCAGCAGGTTAACAGCGAGCAGCACTCCGCCGCCTATATACCCAAAGGCAAAACCATAGGCCGACACCTTATCAATCGTCTCTTCATCTGACACTTCCGGCAGGAAAGCATCATAAAAAACATTCCCACCTGAAAAACCGATGGTTCCTATGATCAGAAGAAGAGAAGCTAATAAATAATCCCCTTCACCTACAAAGGCTAGCAGCACACTCGCAATCATTCCCATAAAAGCAAAGAACATTAAAAAGCGTTTCTTTGACGCCGAATAGTCACTAATGGCTCCAAGAATGGGAGCGAGTATGGCTACGATTAGAACAGCAATGGATTGGGAATACCCCCAGTAACTCGTGGCAAGTGATTGGTCAACTCCTTTGGCCGCTACATCATAATAAAAAACGGGAAGGACAGCAGCCATAACCGTTGTTGCGAAAGCAGAATTTCCAAAATCGTAAAGCATCCAGCTCAATACAGGTTTCTTTTTCAACGAGGTACCCCCTGCCATTTTGTTATTTAATTAATCTTAGCAGACTATTCCGTCAAACAGATGGATTTCATTCAACTTTTACAATATTTTTGAGGTGAGACTATGAGAATTGCTATTTTTGGTGCCACCGGCCGGGTCGGTCAGGAAGTGGTAAGATTAGCTTTAGCAGAAGGATACAAAATAAGTGCCCTGGTCCGAGACGAATCCAAAGCAGAAGAGTTGATTCCCGGGGCTGATTTTATCTACGGAGATGCCATGAATCCCGAAGATATTAAAAGAACCTTAAGCGGCGCTGATCTGGTTTTCAGTGGCTTAAGTACGGACAAAACAGATACGCTTACGAAAGCAGTCCCGGAAATCATCCAGGGAATGAATGAAGCACAGATCGATCGCATTGTTACGATTGGTACTGCCGGAATCCTAAACAGTCGATATGAACACGGGAAGTATCGCTTCCAGACATCCGAATCCAAACGAAAGAAAACGTTCGCAGCAGAAGAACATGCCAAAGTATATGAACAGTTTTTAAAAAGTAGTCTTAACTGGACCATTGTTTGTCCCACTTATTTACCAGATGGAGACGCCATAGGAGAAGTAAGAGCTGAGCCTGATCTTCTTCCTGAAGATGGAAAAAAAGTAACCGTCGGCGATACGGCATTATTTGCTTTTCATGAGTTACTACAAAATCAATATGATCATCATCGCGTAGGGATTTGTTACTAATCCCTAACAAAATCCCCTTCCACATGTGGAAGGGGATCTATTATGATTCAGAAGGATAATGCCCAAAGAATTCTTCAAGCGTTTCTTCTGCTTTATGAATATCCGACGATATATCCTTACCTACATATCTTAAGTGCCACGGTTCATAGGTATAACCTGTAATGTCCTGCTTACCTTCAGGATAACGGATAATGAAGCCGTATTCGTGAGCGTGTCGAGCAAGCCACTCGCCTTCTTCAGTATCACGGAAGGATTCGTCCAGCTTAAAAGACATTTTTGCAGAGGTAACATCCATAGCAAGACCCGTCTGATGTTCACTCGTACCGGGACGGGCGGAAAAAGTTTTAGCTTTCTCTTCCCCGTACTCTTCTATATATCCCTCAAAAAGGTTCTTTTGACGCTCATAAGAACGATAACCAGAAGCGGCCACTAGGTCCTGTCCTGCTTGATCGGCAGCCTTGAACAGCTTTTCAAGCGCACCTGCAGCTTCTTTACGCATCTGCTTTTTTGGAAGCTCTTCGTCAAAATAAAAAGGTACCTTCGGAATCGTTAAATTCGGTGGAGTGTATCCTTCGGGTAGCTTGCGGTTCTTATTAACAACTACCTGTATACTCTCCGGATTCTCTACTATTGCCAGACCTTCCTCACTGGTTTCATTCGGTTCTTGTTGATTCTGAGAAGATTTCCCGCTTTCTTTTTCCTGTGAGGAACCTGTCCCTCGTTCTTCGGTTTCAGATTTAAAAGCCGGTTTTTCCTTGGAGTCTATCTTTTTATCACTCGCAGGCGCTGGTTCTGCCTGGTCATTCTCCTCACTCGATGTTTCGGTAAGCGAGCAAGCACTTAGCAGTATGCTCAGAAGCGATATAGAAATGAATAATAATTGTTTCATCGACATTACCTACCTAAACCTTGATGATATTCCCACTATAACACTTTTTAATGTTTGCCGTGTACAATCTTTCTAATCAATAGGCGGCCCTTTTCTTCCGCCAACTATGTTGGTCTAAGTGACGTAACTTATGTACTGTTAACATCGGTACTAATCCTCAAACCTTAACATTTACTATAAAAAATCAAGTGGACTGCACAAAAAAAACCACTGCATCAGCAGTGGTCTGGTACCATCTATTTTATTCCCACGTATAAGGTGTATATTGTAAACTCAAACGTTCGAATTCTGCACGGTCGCCATTGTCAATCGCCTGATTAATTTCTTCATCTAAACGATCCTTATTAAACTCAAAACTCATTTGATCAAGGAACAACCGTGAGGCTAGCTGAATACCAAAGGACAATTCTCTTTTAGCCGTAATCTCTTTCCCTTTATAATCGGGGTCGCGACGTATAACATAGACCATTTTTTGCTTTCTCATGAGAATACCCCCTTCATGCTTTTTTTCATTATGCAGGATTTAAACTTATAACGCAATAAGTTTTCTGAATATTTAGTTATATCTTTCCCTGTTTAAAAGATAGTTAAACCTATTGAGCCCTGTCATGAAGGGGTTTTGACTCTATTAAATTTTTTTTGATTTTTCAGAATTACTTAGAGAAGTCAGAGGAAATGGTATGAACAACGTCCAGATTTTGGTTCAGATATTTTTACACGCTGTCTCTTAAAAAAACTGAGGTAACCTAGCCCACGGCATGTATTTCAGATCCTTACCCATAAAAAAAGTCCTCTATTAAAGAGGACTTTCGTAATTTTAGTTAACAAATTTGCTGGCTACATCAATCGTACGACGGGTCTGATGACGTACAGCTTCCTCAACATCTTCTTTCATGTTTCCTTCTCCGTCCACGCTTACACTTGTTCCATAAGGGTTCCCGCCTGCACCGAAGATCGCATTGTCGCTGTATCCTGGCGCAGCAATAATCGCACCCCAATGGAACATCGTGGTATAAAAGTTAAGAAGTGTAGCTTCCTGACCACCATGAGGGTTTTGAGCGGAGGTCATGGCACTTACAACTTTATTGACAAGTTTACCCTGGAACCATAGACCGCCTGCCTGATCCATGTATTGCTTTAATTGTGCAGGTACATTCCCAAAACGTGTCGGGGCACTGAAAATAATAGCATCTGCCCAGTCTAAATCATCGATTTTCGCTTCCGTTACTGTATCTTTAGTTGCTAAATAATGCTCTTTCCAAGAAGGGTTCTGTTCAATAGCTTCCATAGGTGCTGTTTCTGGGACACGAACAAGCTTTACTTCCGCTCCTGCCTGTTTTGCTGCATCTTCGGCCCATTGAGCCATTTTGTAGTTGGTACCTGTAGAACTGTAGTAAATCACCGCTAATTTTACATTTGCCATGAGTATCTCTCCTTTGATTAGTTGCTCATTACCTATTTTCTTATGGTTTCCAATCGAACCGCTTGGATTCATTAAAATTATATACCCTGCCTGAATAAAACTCAAACTAAAGATTCTTCATTTCGAGATATTTTATATAGTACTTACACTTGGTTAACATAAGCTTTAGGTTTGCTGTACATAATGTAAGGAATTTCATTTTTTGAACGAATGCAAACATCCTAGTCCTGACCAAGCAATCTGCATATGGAAAGCTTTTTTTCTCTAGACTCATCAAGAATGTATTTGGTAAGCTAAGTCAAGCTTTCAAAGAAGACACGGGGGTTACAAGAGATGAGCGAATATCAAAATATAAAAAAGGGAGAAAAAGGAGCCTGGATCAGTATCATCGTCTATTTAGTTCTGGCTGCAGCTAAACTTACGATTGCCTCCTTAGGTAATTCAGAAGCATTGAGAGCTGATGGACTGAATAATACGACAGACGTTATTGCTTCCGTTGCTGTACTGATTGGTCTTAAGATTTCCCGAAAGCCTCCTGATCAGGACCACCATTACGGGCATTTCAGAGCCGAGACGATTGCTTCCCTTGTCGCGGCCTTTATTATGATGACCGTTGGGATTGAAGTAATTATCGGAACCATCCAGGACATCATCAATCAAGAAGTCAGTGAGCCTCGATTACTCACAGCCTGGACAGCACTGGCAGCAGCCGCCATTATGTATTTTGTGTACCGATACAACCTGAATCTTTCCAGGAAAATAGATAGTAACGCCTTATACGCTGCTGCACAGGATAACCGTTCTGATGCTTTAGTAAGTATAGGAGCTGCCATAGGTATATTTGGCGCTCAATTCGGAGCTTTTTGGCTTGATCCTTTAGCGGGACTTATCGTTGGGCTGATCATTTGCAAGACAGCCTGGGATATATTTAGAGACTCCACACACAGTTTGACGGATGGATTTGATGAAGAAGAAATTGAAAGCATACGGGAAACCATTTCAAAACATCCAGATGTGTGGGCCGTTAAAGATGTAAAAGCTCGGCTGCAAGGCAATCAGACACTTGTGGAAGCCACTATTCATGTAAATCCTCATATTACGATCGAACAAGGTCATACCATCACAGACGATGTGGAGAACACATTAGAAAAAGAACACCGTATTCTTTATGCCCACATCCACATTGAGCCTTTTGAAAAAGATTAATATTTTAAACGAACAAGCGGTCACGAAAATATCGTGACCGCTTTGTTT
>NZ_JBAPTY010000039.1:0-2100 GCF_049282395.1 Halobacillus sp.
CAACTAACCTGCGCTAAATATTAATAAGAGGGCGATTCCTTAATTTCAGAATTGCCCCCATTACTTGAAGACTTGATTTCGAGATATTTTATTAAGTATCTACTTTTTTTCTTACTTAAAAAGTAGATAGGACAATACAAATTTTTTCAATTATCGAATTATTTAACTAGATTGTACATAGTCATTAAATAAAAGCCCCCATCCATATGAATGGGGCAAAGATCATTATTGGTAAGTATCAGCATAAGCACTTGGTACACCCATATAACCCTCAGTGTCATTGTTTGTTAAACTTTCCCAAGTAATTTGATAATCGCCTTGAGATAAGTTGTAATATGTTAAGTAACCATCGAAATCTCCACTAACGGTACGGGTATTAAGTAAGGCTCCATCATATGATCGGTAGAGTTTCCATCTAATTTTAGCTTGTTCCCCTGTATGTATTCCGTATTGCTTTACTCTTACATCCATAGTGGCTGACGAGCCAACAGGATCCCAGTCAACATGAATTCCATCCCATTCACCATAATTGTATGTGCTGATTCTATATTGTGCACTGTCAGCTGATACAGATTCAGCAACCCCCATAAACCCAACAAGAATAAGTGCAGACATAAGCAAGGTTGATAAAACCCTCTTACAATAGTGTCTAGATACCATTACTATCTCCCCCTTTTGGACTATGATAGTAATTTCGACACATAACTAATATATCCCTTCTTTTAATTCACATTTTTTTCCAAAAAATTAACATTTTAGAGATTTGTTTTAAGTACATAATAAAGAAGACATTATTTTATACAAGGAGGGGAAAAGATGAAAATACTTATAGCTTTAATGGTTTTAGGTTTCCCGTTGGGAGTCAAAGCAATGGAAATACACTATAATCATGAGAGTCTCACTATTTCGGAAATACAAAGTAAAGTTGATTTTAAAATATTAGTTCCAACAAATATGCCTGAAGGATGGACGTTAGACACCAAAACATCCCCTGATTCAAATACAATAGACCAATTATCTTTACATTATATGGACGAAAAAGATAAAAATCTTATGATAGCAATTCACCAAAAGAAAAGCACTAAAAAGTCCTTGAGATCAGGCTACAAAGGAGAAAAAGTAAACTTAAATGGTTCTACAGGGTATTTTATGAAGTGGGAGAATGTCTCTACAGGTGGTTTACTTGTTTGGAATCAGGACGGGACTTATATCGAAATGGACAGTCAAAGAATATCTAAGGAAAAAATGATAAAGGTAGCTACATCTATGAAATAATGCTTATATGATATTCATGAATCCCCTTCGAGGAGACGACTTTTTAGAGGAAGGGAATGTTCCACGTCCTGATTATTTTTTTCATATTCGTTAAGCTCTACTCCGTAAATTCGCTAAAACCAAAAAAATTTTTAATTTACAGTTAGTCTTTAACTCACTTTGATAGCAAAAAATAAGTGCTCACTACTTGATATAAAGAAACGGGGCGACTATTCCTTATTGGATAATCGCCCCCGTTTGTTTAACACTTGAATTCGAGATATCTTGAAGTTTATCCTAAACTAAGCGTCCCCTAGAACTATATAAAATCTTATATATAACCTTTCATCCTAATTACTTTTCCATCAACTTCTGGACCGACTTCATCCATTCCGGATGAACGATAAAACTTGATCGCGTGGTTATTTGATGGAGAGACTCTTAGATGATACTCACGAACTTCATTGTTTTTAAAGAATTGCTTTGCATATTGGTGTAAAACTTTCCCTTTACCCTTTCCACGCATTTCGGGTGTTAAAAAGTACAAGTTTACATACCCAATATTATTGCCTTCGTATTCACGAATAGTTAATTCAAGTTGTCCGATATATTTACCATCTTCTTTGGCTAATACAAAACCTTCAGGAAAATCTCTGATTTTTTCATCTAACCAGCTTAAATATTCCTCTTCTTCACCGAAACCCATAGTATCCCCAAAACTTACATAAAATGAATCTTTCCGAAATCCAACTACTGTATCTCGATGTTTATTTATGTCAATTGCCTCAAAGATCATTTTAATCCCCCTCGTAAATATCAAATCCCTTCTTCAACTATCCTTCTCTG
>NZ_JBAPTY010000040.1:0-19800 GCF_049282395.1 Halobacillus sp.
ATTAAACCACCCGGAGGCCGTTTTAATTAGAGCGGTCGAACCCAAAGAAGGCTTGGACCTTATACAGGAAAGAAGAGGAGATAAAAAAGAAAAGGACTTTACAAATGGACCCGGAAAATTAACGAAAGCCTTAGGGATTATCAAATCGGACTATGGACATCCTCTGGACCAATCACCACTGTATATCAAAAAAGGCTTTTCCCCTGAACATATTTCCCAAGGGAAACGAATCGGTATTGACAACTCTGGAGAAGCCCGTGACTATCCGTGGAGATTTTGGATCACAGAAAACAGGTTTATTTCCAGATAACGTTTAAGCCAATACTTTCATAAGAAAACACACCTTTGTATGAGGTGTGTTTTCTTATGAAAGTATTTTGAAATAACGGCGCTATCGTTTTTCACCCTAAGTAAAGGGTAACCTCTCCCCTCAGCAAAAATGCTTCGTTCATAAACCATTACTTTTTGTAAATCAATAGATTAATTAAAAGTGGATCCCTATTCATAGAGGCTACCTTTGAGATTAGCCATTTTCGCTCCTTATCTGCGCATAAAACCCAATTGCTGCTACAAATGAAGTGGTATGTACGGCAAGCAAGACACCGCTCCCCCCTCCATCAAACACCGTACTATTGATGAGAGTGGACAGCTGCATAACGAAGATAATTAACAATAGACAAGTTGAAATCTTCATACTATCAATTCCTTTGTAAGATTTTATTTTCACAAGTTTAACACATTTTTTCCTCAATTTTCCTTTAACTATTAATTTTACAGAATTTTTGGTCATTTGATTTACATCCACACTTCTGTCAGGCTTAGATAGTTAAAGTAAGATCTTGAAAAGAAAGCAAGGTGATCCCATGATTGAAATTAGAACTTCTACACTTACGGATGAAGACTTAAACAGAGGTGTCTTCGCGAATCAGGATATCCCGAAAAATACACTCATTCATCAGGCTCCTGTTATCCCTTATCCTAATGAGGAACATGTTCATATAGAAAAAACCCGGCTGGCTGATTATGCGTTTGAGTACGGCGAAAACCATACAGCATTCGTATTGGGGTACGGCATGATGTTTAACCATTCCTATGAGCCGAACGCGAACTATGTCATTAACTTTGATAACGATACGTTTGACTTCTATGCTTACCGGGATATTAAAGCTGATGAAGAAATTCACATTAATTACAATGGTTCAGTAGATATCCAGGACACGTTATGGTTCGATCAGGAGTAATAATAAAGAGGCACCCGGATTACCGGGTGCCTCTTTTCTTATGAGGTGTGCCTTAACACCTCATAATTTCAATTTAAGAAGGAAATCCAAGTATAGTTTTGGTTTCCAAGTATTCTTCAATACCATAGTCGCCCCATTCTCTTCCTATTCCGGATTGCTTATACCCTCCGAATGGAGCAGAAAAATCAGCTTCAGTGTCGTTCACTTTGATACGACCTGCACGAATTCCAGTTGCTGCTTTTCTTAGATTTTCCGGGTCATTGCCTATTACGTAACCAGCTAAACCATAAATAGTTTCATTAGCAATTTCAATAGCTTCATCAAGCGTATCATATGTGATGATAGTGGTTACTGGCCCAAAGATTTCCTCTTGTGCAATTACCATATTATTTTGAACATCTGTAAATACGGTAGGTTTGGCATAATAGCCTTGGTCAAGCCCATCCGGCTTACCGGTTCCTCCCGTTAATAGAGATGCACCTTCATCTAGACCTTTTTCAATATAGGACTGCACGGTATCCCACTGTTTCTTGGAAATCAACGGACCTATCAGGTTATCCTCTCTTGGATCCCCTACAGGGAATTCAGGTAGAACTTTCAGCACAGCTTCTTCAAAAGACTTCTTCATTTTACTAGGAACAAGCACCCTTGTAGCAGCTGAGCATACTTGACCTGTGTTCGTTGCAATATGATTAACGGCTGCTCTTGCTGCGACTTCGACATCAGCATCTTCCAACACCACAAGTGGAGATTTACCTCCCAGTTCGAGCGCAAAATTCTTAATAGTTTCAGAAGCATTCTCCATGATTTTCTTCCCTACAGCTCCTGATCCAGTAAAGGAAACAAAGTCAATATCAGGGTGTGAGCTGATCCCATTTCCTATGACTTCCCCTGTGCCATTAACTAAGTTAAAGACACCTTTTGGAACTCCTGCTGCTTCAAAGATTTCTGTTAAAATAATGGCCGCAAATGGAGTCATTTCTGCTGGTTTTAAGATAACCGGGCTGCCTGCCGCAAATGCACTGGCAATTTTGGTTGAAGTTTGATTCGTAGGGAAATTCCAAGGCGTAATTAAACCACTTACACCTATGGTTTCTTTAACTACTGTATGGCCACCACGATCTTCCATGAAAGAAAAATCCTTCAATGATTCTGCCGCTTGTGAGAAATGATTGTAGCCCATTGTGTAATGAACTTTTTCTGAAATCTTCTGAGGCGATCCTAATTCATCCGTTATGGTTTCAATAATATCATCTTTACGTTTCTCATATTCTTCAGCAATTCGTTCCAGCATTTCTACACGTTCCTGTTTAGAAGTTTGAGAAAATGAAGGAAGTGCTTGTTTTGCTGCAGCAACCGCTTTATCTAGATCTTCTTTTGTACCCATACTAATTGTTCCAATTACTTCTTCCGTAGCTGGATTTATAACATCATAGGTTTCAGAGCCTGTTGATTCTACCCATTCCCCGTTGATGAAATGTTTTAATTGATTGCGCATATTTCATATCTCCTTTTTTCATCTTTCAATTTATGATCAATAAAATAATCTTATTTCTTTCGTATAGCGTAATATATCCTTTATTGATCTACTTGAAACATCTTAGTGATTTGAAAACTGGAGAAAAAAAGCAGCACAACATGCAGTTAAGCCACATCTGCGTAAATTCTTTAATTCTGTTGTTCCTTCAGAACTCTTCTTAGTATTTTACCGGAACCGGTTTGAGGAAGCGAGTTACGAAATTCCACGTACATAGGTATCTTGTATGCAGCCATGTTTTCTTTAGCCCAGAATTTTAAATCACTTTCGTTTATTACTTTCTCTGGCTTTGGTATAACAAAAGCTTTCACAACTTCCCCTTTATGTTCGTCAGGAACGCCGATCACAGCAACCTGTCCTATAGCCGGATGTTCTTTCAGTAAAGCTTCGACATCCTCAGGAAATATACTAAAACCTGACGATTTGATCATTTCTTTTATGCGCCCTTGAAAATACAAATACCCGTCTTCATCCAAATAGCCAATATCTCCTGTACGCAGCCACCCATTGGAAAGACTTTCGGCTGTAGCTTCCGGCCTTCCCCAGTAACCTTTAAATACTCCCGGACTTTGAATAACAATCTCGCCGGATTTTCCAGCCCTCTGTACCTGACCAGTTGCTGGATCGCAAATCTCGATCGATGTCCCCCTGATCGGTACACCAACAGAACCGAATTTGATGTTATCCTGTGGCATATAGGTATCCACCGTGTGGGTTTCGCTTAACCCATATGAAGCTTCAAATAACTTGCAGTTAGGTGCGACTACCTTCCATCTCTCAGCTAAGTTCTCTGTAACCGGCATGCCAAAACTTGTACATAGATTCAGCTTCAAGTCCTCCAATTGATTCTCTTCGGCAATTGACAAAATAGCATCATTCATCGGCGCAATACTATACCATACGGTAACGCAGTACTTACGAAGGGCTTTAAATATCGACATGGGCTCGAACCGAGCAAACAGTACACATGGCGCGCCAGTGTATACAGGTATATTAACCCCCATAACCATCCCTGCAATATGGCATAGCGGCATGACAGCAAGCCATGTTTCTTTTTCATCTACTTGATTAACCTTTACAGCCGCTGCTGTTTTGTACAGCGCATTTTCATAAGTTAACATGGCTGCCTTTGGACGGCCGGTTGTGCCAGATGTAAAGGCAAGCAGAGCTGTGTCTTCAAGCTTTACATCTTCCGGATAGGTCCATGATTGAGATTCCTGCATAATCTCTTCCCACATTGTTTCGTTAGGATTAAGTTCAAGAGCCGGACTATTAAGATCTTTTGGAATCGTCCAACTGGGAGTATCAGGAATCAAGTCTTTATAACGAATTACAATAATACGCTTTAAATGTTCATTTACCTTACGTACTTCCGACAGGAGCTCCCCTCCCGCAAACATACCTGACATGTCAACTTCTTTAATTAGATATTCAAGCTCATTAGCTTTATACATAGGGTTAAGCGGACAGACCACAGCTCCAATATACTGGATGGCGTAATGACCAATAATGTACTGGGGACTATTTTGCATAAATAATCCTATTCGATCTCCTTTTTCAAAGCCCGCTTGCCGTAAGAATCCTGCCACTTTTTGAACCTGATTGAATAAATCCCGCCACGTTATACTGCTTCCATAGTAGAAGTACGCAGGATCTTCAGGCCGTTCTTCAGCATGCTGCTGCAGATAATGAAATAAAGGTTTTTTCCCTCTACTGTACATCCCTGTGCCTGCGGGTGATTTTAAGTGTCCTTTCATAACTTCTATCCCTCCTCAATGAGACATAGGCCAGTCAGCCAGTCGCCTTTTACTTTTTAAATCGCCTGAAGCTCCTGCCGATTCTAGAAAACGCATTAAAAAAGAGCGTGTCTGGTTTGGCTCAATAATATCTTCTAATAAGAATTTCCCTGCAGCCTTATAGGGGGAACTATCAAAGTTCCATTGCTCGAGGTATTTAGACCTTTCTTCTTCAGGTCGTTCAGCCTTTCGTATGTGCTTTCCATATACGACATTAATCCCTACTTCAGGTCCCGTGAAATTTATTTCAGCTGCCGGCCAAGCTGCTACAACATCTGCCCCCATTCCTGGTCCACACATATTTCCATACGCAGCTCCTACGCTCTTTCGGATAATGATTGAAAATTTAGGTATCGATGATTTGGCTAAAGCTGTATTCCAATTCATAATTTTTGCAGGCATTTTCTGTTTTTCAGCACGACTGCTGATTCTAAATCCAGGTGTATCGTGAAGAAAAATGAGTGGAATATGATATGAATCACAGAGACATATAAAGTCCACGGCTTTATCACACTCCTCAGGTCCTGAAGCCCCTGCCATGTGCAGAGGCTGACTCGCAATCACTCCTGTTACACGACCGTTTAATCGAGCCAGTCCAGTAATCAAAGCTTTACCATAAAAGGATCGAAAATTCATGAATGAATCTTTATCAAATAAACGTAGAAGGAGTAATTTCATATCGTAAGCCCGCCTTAAATTGGAAGGAACAATTTCCTCCAAATTGCAGTGCTCCATATCAGAATCGATGGGTGGCTTCTGGGGAGGCGTTTCATCAGCGTTTGAAGGCATATAACTGAAAAATCTTCTTAATGCTGCAATGGCTTCTTTTTCATCTTCAGCAATATGATCAATCTGCCCAGTATAAACGGCATGCATATCCGGACCCCCGAGCTCCTCAGCGGACATCTCTTCTCCACTTGCAATCTCCAGCATACGTGGACCAGCTACAGCCATACTTGTCCCTATTACTTGTGTAACAAAATCTGACGTAACAGCCATCCACGTCGGACCGCCGTAACTTTCTCCCAGAATCGCTGTCATAATTGGACTTTCACGGCCATGGTCTAACAGACTGGAAGGAAACAGCTTATCGCTTATTCCGTCAGAGCCCATTCCATCAGGCATTCTTAAGCCTCCGCCTTCACATAAATTAAAAAGTGGAAGTCTTCTTTTTCTTGCATAAGAGTGAAAGAATTCACTTTTTCTAAGGTGAACTTCCCCTTCCGTGCCAGACAGTACCGATATATCCATCGCCTGTACAACTGCCTCTCTCCCATCGACGCGGATAATCCCTCCAATCAGCCCATCAGCCGGGGTGCGTTCCTCCATTCCAGAAACCGGAGAATGAGCCAAAGCTCCTAATTCAAGAAAAGATCCTTGATCGGCAAGAAGATCAATTCTTTCCCTGGCACTATAAGACGTCTGTTTTTTTCCTCGATGTTCCTGAGCTTCCCTCTTTTTTTCTCTAAGTATTTCTGTATTCCTTTCCATAGCTTCCTCCTTTTGTAAATACTGACCAGTAGGTATGTATGATTTAAAAATATACAATAATACTAACTCAAGTATAAATACACTTTTCTGAAAATTCAATATAGTTAAATTTTGTTTTTATTACGTTATTAGCTTTTAGCTATCTACTTACAATAAAAGATCACTAATTCGCTTGTTAAAAAAAGCGCAGAACCGAATCTGCGCTTTCTTTATATTACTATGAGCTTTGAGCAACATCCTGTTTACTATCATTCGTTTTGGTTTCATTGTGGTCTTCCTTGTCCCGCCTCGGATTTTTTATAAAGAAGGAAAGGACAAGACCTATGATGGCCGAGATCCCTGCTACAATGAATGAAACATTAACCCCGTGAACAAGTCCCTCTACTCCTTCTCCGGGACGCGCCGCGGTTGTCATTACTGTCACTAAAAGCGCTGTTCCTACTGCACCTGAAACCTGACGCATTGTATTATTCATTGCCGTACCATGAGCGATTAAACGTGAAGGAAGCTGATTTAAACCAGCTGTTGTTACCGGCATCATCACCATTGCTACACCTAACATGCGGACCGCGTTAATTACTGTTAAATAGGTTAGAGAAGTTTGCGGTGATAAATCTGCAAACATAAATGTCGTTACGGTGAGAATAAACAGTCCAATTATAGCAAGCCATCTTGCACCAAACTTATCGAAAAGTCTACCTGTAATTGGATTCATAAATCCCATAATTAAGGCTCCTGGGAGAAGCACCAGTCCTGATTCGAGTGCACTGTATCCCAGCATATCCTGCATAAGGATTGGCAGTACGGTGGCTGCTCCAATCATGGCGATAAATACCACCATCCCGAGTGCTGTCGTGAGCGTAAATATATTGAACTTAAACACCCTGAATTCAAGAATCGGCTGTGGCAACTTGAATTGACGAAGGATAAAAATCGTCAACGCAACGGCACCAACCACCATGGATATAAGTACCTGCTGACTTCCCCATCCATTTGTGCCCGCCACACTGAATCCATATAACAATCCTCCAAACCCTAAAGAGGAAAGAATAATGGAGGATACATCCAGTTTCGGGTATGACTGCTTGGTTACATTTTTTAATATGAAGTAAGCCAGAATAAAATCAATAATTACAATTGGCAATATAACAAAGAATAAACTTCTCCACGGGAACTGTTCGACGAGCCAGCCAGATAGAGTAGGCCCGATGGCTGGAGCGAATGAGATCACCAGTCCGAACATCCCCATTGCTGAACCGCGTTTTTCTACAGGGAATATGAGAAACAAAATGGTTTGCATGAGCGGGATAATAATCCCGGCACCAGAAGCCTGGATAATTCGTCCCAGCATTAATATAGAGAAATTGGGGGATACTGCACAAACAAGCGTTCCCACTGCAAATAAACCCATCGCTGTAAGGAATAACTTTCTAGTCGTAAAACGTTCAATGAGAAAAGCAGTGATTGGAATCATGACCCCATTTACCAGCATAAAAATGGATGTCAGCCACTGAGCTGTACTTGCTTCCAGATTCAAATCCCTCATTATATGAGGCAAAGCTGTTCCCAGTAACGTCTGATTTAAAATTGCAGCAAAAGCACCAGAGAGAAGTACGATAATCAATGGAACTTTATTTATATTTTCTGGTCCTGTTTCTTGTTGATTAGACATATAATTTCCTTCTTTCCATTCAATAAATGACGATTATTTAACAAGTCCTTTTTTTAATAAACTGAGTTCAGAAATATATTTATCCAGCGCTTCCGTCTCTGAGAGTTCATTGGATACACAATGGACTAAATTATGAAACGTTACCGCAATGAGAATCTGCATGAGATGATAAAATTCTTTTTCATTAGAAACATGAAGAGATTCCATATCTACGAGTCGGTAAATATCATGAAAACGGTGTTCAATATTCTGCTTGGTTAAATTTTTTGTAAACGCATGTTCAATTTTGTAATTCATATTCATTAATACATTTGTGATAAAATTACTATTCCCGTTTTCTCTTGAGAATTGGAAAACCGTTTTATAAACCTCTGTCATCGCTTGAAACAGATCTCCGTTAAACGTCTTTACATTTTCAATGAAATTCTTATGCCGTTCTTCGGCATGCTCATTTAGCAAATAGAAAAAAGCATCTTCCTTATCCCTAAAATATTGATAAAAACTACCTCTTGGAATCTCAGCTCTCTTTAGAATATTGGCGATAGAAGCCTCATATAAAGACACACGCGAGAACTCCTCTCGTGCAGCTTCAACCAGCTTACTTTTTTTATCATCGTTCAAATTAAAAAAGGTTTGTTTAGGCATTCATCTAACTCCTTACTCAATAAAATGACACCATGTCACATTCAGCACAAGAGCTACTATAAGTGACATAGTGTCATATGTCAACAATAGGACTGTAAGGACTCACATTCATGTAGTTTTCATCAAAATGACGAGTAAAAATTGGTGAATGTGCAGATATTAAACATGCTTCAAACTAAATGAGAAAAGGAGGTTACGACATGAAAAAGAAATTGATGTTATTAGCGTTGTCTATCGTTATGTCTACTGGACTTCTAACTGCTTGTGCAATGGACGACGATAATCAAATGAATAACCAGCCTGAGGACGTAAACTACGACCCAATGCGTTATGGAGACAATGAAAACCGTATGAATTACGATCGTATGGATGACCGGATTGATAACGGTCGTATGAACGAGGACCGTATGAACGAGAATCGTACGAACGAGAATCGCGGACCAGACATGGGAGCAGACCCTCGTGATGTAAGGGAGCCTGGTGAACGAGAAAGACGCGACCAGTAAGCCGTGATTTCTTGTACAACATGCTTACGAATTCAAAATTTCTCCTTGGATATGAGAAAAGTTCCCACACATAAGACAAGCCTGCCCTACTCATAATAGGACAGGCTTATAAGCCAAGTGTTAATGAGAAGAGTTGAGTCTAATGAGAAGAAATGTACAATGGTGGCCCCTGCTCGGTTCAATTGGTATTGGCTTTGCAGCATACAGCATGATGAATGGTCGAGGGTCCAGAGATAAAAAAGGTCATTCAGATTTAACGACCATGGATAATGAGAACTAAACATCATTCTCTTTCGATAAAAAAACAGTCAGCATAATGCTGACTGTTTTTGAGATTATTATTCATTTAATGACAATAGCGGGTCATACGTACGTATAGGATTCGTGAACTTTATTCCAAAATCAGTCTGACTAACCACTTCCGGATCCAATATAGCATCACCTTCCGGTTTTATTCCGTTTTCAACCCAATCAGTTAAATCAGCAAAAGCTTCTGTTTCTTCTACTGGAGTAAACTCGCAGTGACCTACAGCTCGAACAGCCCTGCTGACAAGTAGATCAGACTCTCCATTTGCAGCTACTTTCTCAGCATATAACTGTTCCATAGAGAAAGGCACAAACAGATCACCTAAAGTATGAAGTGTAAGTACAGGTTGATGAAGTTCCCCTGATATTCGTGGTATTTTTGACAGCCCATTCTTATTTCGAGCTTGAGGGTCAGCAGTAATCTCAGGTATCTTCTCAGCTAAGTACATCTCTTCCACCGATAATTCTGAATTGGAATCAAGTTGATAGATAGAATCTGTGTTATCGATGATATTGCCTGGTGTTCCATAGGAGAAGTCCGATCGGTATAGGGTAAATAGAAAATTATTCCAGCTTGAAAACGCAAGATCGAACAAGGGCCGTTCACCGCCTGATAAATACATCGTTAGATCTTGAAGCATTTCTCCTTCTAAAGTCAGTACGCCTGTATTAAGCCTGATCGCTTGTTTTATTTTAGGAACTACAGTGGTTTGATAGTTTTCTTCCGCTGGGAAAATAGGGTCGATTCCTGCTAGAACCTGGGAAGCAAGATTAAAATCTGCAAAAAAGTCAAATAATTCGTTATCCCCCATCACACCGCACATAGGCATGGCTCCATCATATTCATTGCGAAATTGTTCAATTAGAACCCCTGTAATATGTCCCCCCATAGAATGCCCCACTATATAAGTGCGCTTCGGCTTCGCGATTTTTCCGTTGAAGAACTTTCCAAGAGCATGGGTGTCTATGACTCCTTGTTTCACATCATAACCATTGGTGCTATAGCTGGACGCCCCCCACGCATACCCTTTTTCCAGAAGGTATTTCCTTAAATTTTCTGGATTATCTACCGTTAACTCTTTAACCTCTGCATTTCGATACCCATGAGCGTAAAGAACAAGCTCCCCATTCCATTTTTCAGGGACTTCAATTCTATAACCTGCTCCCTTATGTACACCCCAATACCTATCTGTTTCTATCCCACTAGGTGCATCAAATGGCAGTTTTTCCTTATCTACAAAGTAGCTCGTACTTTCTGCTGCCTCTGAACTCTCTCCGTAAAACCCAAATAGAACCACGAAAAAAACCGCCACGCATGTAAACATACGTAAACCCATACTCCGCTTCCTCCCTTATTTGGTTAGTTATGAAATTAATGTCAGAATTTTCTAACATAAATTTATTTTACCTCAAACATTTTATATTTTCCATTCTAATTGTTTCAATTATATTAACGTGCTGGTTTAATAAATCTGCTAACTGTTGAAGACCCGGTTTCGTAACTTTCAAGGAATAAATCGTATCTGAGATAACGGATCGCTTACCATCGGCGTGTATATTGATTTTCTTGATAGTGGCACTCCAGGTAAATAAGCCTCTTATGACAAATCAGAATTAATGTTTAACTGAACTATATACAATAAATGTTAAATAATTAAAAGTAGTTTTTTTGGAAACATCAAAAAAACTGGAAGGATAGTAATCCTTCCAGTTGACAGGCTGTTGAGAATCTTTCCTCAATAGCCTTATTTTTCTATTTATTTCGACAAATTCGTTATATAATAAAGAAAATGAATAAAGGAGCGATGCTTTATGATGGGTGTTCCTGTTAACCACCGCCACGATAAAGTTTTGGCCTCAACCGAAGAGTATGTGCCTCCCAATCATTTTCTAAGAGCTGTCGATGAAATTATTGATTTTTCGTTTATTGAATCCATCGTCTCCCCTTATTATTGCCACCATAACGGACGTTCCTCCATTCCGCCGATTACTTTATTTAAGATGCTTTTCATTGGTTTTTTCTATGGCATTCGCTCCGAAAGACAATTGGAACAAGAAATTAGAGCCAATATCATTTATCGATGGTTCTTAGGTTTTTCTCTTCTCGACCCCATCCCTGACCATTCCACCATTAGTTTTAACCGTCATAAACGCTTTAAAGACACGACGGTCTTTCAGGACATCTTTGAAGAAATTGTTCGTCAAGCCCAAGACCACCGGCTGGTGGAAGGTCGCATCCTTCTCACGGATTCTACTCATATTAAGGCCAGTGCCAATAAAAACAAATATGTGCGACAAGTGAAAACCGAGAAAGTCGCTCATTATTTAGAAGAGTTAGAAGAAGATGTTCAAAAAGATCGGGAGGAACACGGAAAAAAGCTTTGAAACCCAAAAGCGCTCGCGTTTCCCCATCGAAGAAAACCAAAATGACCCGGGAAAGTGTGACGGATCCCGAGAGTGGTTTTCTGATGCGTGATCAAAAGCCTCGAGGGTTCTTTTATTTAGATCATCGGACGGTAGATGCCAAACACAATATCATTACGGATACGTACATCACTCCAGCGAATGTCCATGATTCAGAGCCTTATTTAGAGAGGTTACAGCACCAGAAGAAAACCTTCGGTTTTTCCATTGAGGCCGTGGCGATCGACTCGGCTTATGCGACAGGCCACATCGCCAAAACGTTAAATCAGGAAAATATATTCGCCGTAACCGGTTATCGACGTTTTAAAGGGGGCAATCCAAAGGTTCCCAAAAGGAAATTTCGTTATATCGAATCCATAGATGGTTATGTGTGTCCGATGGGCTGCAAACTTTCTTATACCACCACGGACCGTGAAGGATATCGCCATTACAAAAGCCGTCCGGAGGACTGCCAGGGATGCCCCTTACGGGAAGACTGCTTTTCGGCCAACGCGAAATATCGAACCATTACGCGACACATTTGGGAGGATGAAAAGGAGAAACTTAAAGCCAATAAGCGAACTGAAACCGGTAAGCAATTATATAAATCGCGAAGCTACACGATTGAGCGTAGCTTCGCTGATTCAAAGGAACTCCATGGTTTTCGCTATGCGAGGGGACGAGGGCGGAAGTGTGTCCAAGAACAGGCCCACATGACCGCCACTGCACAAAATATAAAGAAAATGGTTCTCCTATTAATAAAAAGAGAGTAAGATACTCTCTATTCAACTGTATAATCACGCATACATAAAAAGTAAATGTAAAAAAATAGGTTTAAAACTTCATTAAAGTATTGTTTCTCAACAAGCTGAAAACTGGAAGGATAGTAATCCTTCCAGTTGAAAACAGAATTTTACAAGCCGAAGGTTGTCATGCCTCCATCGATAAACATATTCTGACCTGTTGTGTAACTGGATCCTCTTGAAGCAAAGTAGAGAACGGATGTCTTGAGTTCCTCTAACTGACCGAGTCGCTTCATAGGGGTCCTGTTTTCAATCATAGATCTAAATTCATCATTCTCCAATTTTTCACGATTAAAATCTGTTTTGAAGAACCAGGGGCTAATCGCATTCACTGTAATGTTACTCCCCGCTAATTCACCAGCCAGTTGTTTGGTCAGATGAATTACGCCTGCTTTACTAGTTCCGTAGACAGAACTGAAATACAAACTCACATCACCGGCAACAGAGGCCGTATTAATAATCCGACCATACTCTTGTTCTTTCATATAAGGAACAACAGCCTGACTCATGAAGAATACTGATTTCAAATTCGTATCCATCACATGATTCCAATCATTTTCACTAAGTGTATGAACCGTTCCCTGTGAGGTGGTGCCGGCATTATTTATTAAGATGTCAATCTGACCGTACTCCTTATGTATGTTCTCGGTTGTCATTTTAATCGCTTCGTTATCCGTCACATCGCAGACCATTAAGGCTATACGGACCCCGGTTTTCTCTTCTATTTCCCGTGCCGCTTTTTCTAATTTCTCTTTCGTTCTTCCAAGCAGCACAACAACGGCGCTGCTTTCGGCTAGCGTCTCAGCCATTACCCGGCCAATACCGCTTCCTCCACCTGTTACGATTGCTACTTTTCCTTGATTGGAAAATAAATTAATATAGATCACTCCTCATTGGGGGTATTCCTGTATCCTTAATTGTTTTCCTTAGTGGGATCATGAATAAACTACCGCTGCTAAATAGAATTGTCATTCTAATTAGTGAGACTCACACCATTCCAGAGCTTTCTTTTCTATCTCGCTCACAAAGTCTGATTTACCTTTTATATATGAATCCAAATCATTAGGAAACTGCATGGCTAAACGGTGCTTTAAGTTTCCATACTCTTTCCTCACTTCTGAATGGGAGCGTAGATAATCTCTAAAAGCAAGGTGACGGGTAACATTTGCGTCTCCCTGCTCAAACACATGCACATGATGCGTTCGCTGATCACCTCCTTTTTGGAAAAATCGACGGCCTGTCATTCCGTGCTCTCCCCTGGGTTCATAATTTATCGTTCTCATGTGCTGATTACTATGGTCAACCCGTTCTATATCTTTAACGATAACCATTATGTCAATAACAGGCTTCGCTTTTAGACCTGCAACAGACGTACTGCCGATGTGAAAAATATTGATTACTTCAGATTGAAAGATCCGCTCTAATTTTTTTCTTTCTGCTTCATATTTGAGAGGCCATGTTTCATCATATAAGTTGACTTGCACCCTTCTCATCAGACCATCCCTCCATTCCTATGTATATACATTATTGTTTCCAAAACATCGGTTAACGTCTAGCTTCATTATAAAGGATTAACTTTTTCTGTTTCAGAAAATTCGCTTGGACCTATTCCTTCTGCTCCTTCAGAAATAGAATTGAACATTTTGAGAACGTTTGCAAAAAAAGATTCTTAATGGAATTAATTAGTATATAATCAGAGTAAGAAAGTGATTGCTCACCATTGCACAAGTCTATTTCACCACTATTATGTGATTTCTAATTAGAAAGGTGGTTACTTGAAATGAAGATTCTCTATGATAGGAAAAAAGGAGATCGATGGCGCAGTTTTCAAGTTGGTAAGTGGCAGGATGAAATTAATGTACGTGATTTCATAATGAAGAATTTTACTCTCTATGAGGGAAACGAGGATTTTTTATCAGAGCCGACAGCAGATACGCTAAGTTTATGGGATCAAGTATTGGATTTATCAAAACAGGAAAGAGAAAATGGCGGCGTCTTAGATTTAGACACTTCAATCGTATCTTCCATTACCTCCCATGGACCTGGTTACTTAAATAAATCCGTAGAGAAAGTGACAGGTCTTCAAACAGACGCTCCTTTTAAACGTTCGTTACAGCCTTATGGCGGAATTCGAATGGCTTCCGCAGCAGCAGAATCTTATGGTTTTCAGTTGGATAAAGAAGTAGAAACCATTTTTACCAAGTATCGGAAAACACATAATCAAGGCGTTTTTGATGCCTATACCCCTGCAATGAAACTTGCAAGGAAAGCTGGAATCGTTACTGGTCTCCCCGATTCATATGGGCGTGGGAGAATTATAGGGGATTACCGGAGAGTGGCTCTTTATGGTGTTGACCGCCTTATTACTGGCAAAAAACAAGATTTATTACTGATGGAAAACACTATGACCGAAGAAATCATTCGTGATCGCGAGGAAACAAGCGAGCAGATTAGATCGCTACAGGAGTTAAAACAACTAGGATCTGCCTATGGTTTCGATATATCCCGCCCTGCTGAGAATGCTCAAGAAGCTTTCCAATGGTTGTATCTAGGATATCTAGCAGCGATTAAAGAACAAAACGGTGCAGCTATGAGTCTGGGACGTGTCTCTACTTTTCTTGATATCTATATTGAAAGAGACTTAGAGGAAGGTCTCTTAACTGAACAAGAAGCCCAGGAACTCGTAGACCATTTTATAATGAAACTCCGGCTTGTGAAGTTTTCGAGAACTCCTGAGTATAATGAATTATTTAGCGGAGATCCGACCTGGGTAACCGAATCATTAGCGGGGGTTACGCTTGATGGACGGCCACTAGTAACTAAAAATTCTTATCGATTTCTGCATACGTTAACTAATTTAGGAGCGGCACCTGAACCGAATTTAACTGTCCTGTGGTCAGTAAGACTGCCAGAACACTTTAAAAAATATTGTGCAAAAATGTCGATTCAGACGAGTTCTATTCAATATGAAAATGACGATGTAATGAGAGAACGGTACGGTGACGATTACGGCATTGCCTGTTGTGTATCCCCGATGGCAATTGGCAAGCAAATGCAATTTTTCGGAGCCCGGGCAAATCTTGCTAAAGCCTTGCTTTATGCCATTAACGGCGGGATCGATGAACGGTTAAAAATCCAAGTTGCTCCTCCTTACAAACCGATCACTACAGAGTACTTGGATTATGATGAAGTAATGGCAAGATTCAATAACATACTTGATTGGTTAGCAGGTCTTTATGTAAATACGTTGAATGTTATTCACTACATGCATGATAAATACAGCTACGAACGTATTGAAATGGCGCTTCACGACCGTGATGTCCACCGTACAATGGCTTGCGGTATAGCAGGTTTATCCGTAGTAGCTGATGCTTTAAGTGCAATTAAATACTCAAAAGTAAAAGTAATACGTGATGAACAAGGAGTGGCAGTCGATTATGTTGTCGAAGGGGACTATCCCCAATATGGAAATAATGATGACAGGGTGGATCAAATTGCCGTAAATCTAACAAAGCAGTTTATGAATAAAATTAAAACTCATCACACATATAGAAAAGCTGAACCGACTCAGTCCATCTTAACCATTACGTCCAATGTCGTGTACGGTAAACTGACCGGAAGTACACCAGACGGTCGCAAAGCTGGCGAACCCTTTGCTCCAGGAGCAAACCCTCTTCACGGCAGGGATTCTCACGGATCACTTGCCTCTTTAAGCTCAGTTGCAAAGCTTCCATTTGAATATGCGCTCGATGGTATTTCTAATACATTTTCTATTGTCCCTCATGCTTTAGGAAAAGAAGAAAGCATACAATATTCCAATCTCGCGGGTCTGCTTGACGGTTATATCATTAAAGGCGGTCATCATTTAAACGTGAACGTCTTTAACAAGGAAACGCTTATGGATGCGATGGACCATCCTGAGCTATATCCACAGCTTACCATTCGTGTTTCCGGATATGCTGTCAATTTTATCAAACTAACCCGGGAGCAGCAGCAGGATGTTATCTCACGTACTTTTCATAACAGCTTATAAAAATAATGTGAATGAACTCATAAGGAGGAAATAAAATGCCCCACTTCAACCATACAATGAAGGCAGCTGTTGTGAATGATTTTAAACAAAATTTAGAAATGCAGGATGTACCTGTACCAAAAGTCGAACATGGCCAAGTTCTGGTGAAAGTTAAAGCCAGTGGCGTATGCCATACAGACTTACACGCAGCCCATGGGGATTGGCCAGTAAAACCAAAGCTGCCTTTAATCCCCGGTCATGAAGGGGTCGGAGAGATTGTAGAGGCCGGGCCCGGTGTCACCCATGTAAAAGTTGGCGATCGGGTAGGAATCCCGTGGCTTTATTCCGCATGCGGCCACTGTGAATACTGCCTTTCAGGACGCGAAACACTTTGTAAAGATCAGCAGAATGCAGGATACTCTGTAGATGGCAGTTATGCTGAGTACTGTCTCGCTCATGCAGAATACATTGTCAAAATTCCAGATAACTTGACTTACGTTGAAGCGGCCCCTCTATTCTGTGCAGGGGTAACCACTTACAAGGCTTTAAAGGTAGGAAATGCCAAACCTGGAGATTGGGTAGCCATTTATGGGATAGGCGGACTTGGACATGTAGCTGTTCAATACGCCATGGCTATGGGATTTAACGTTATAGCCGTTGATCCGTTTGATGAAAAACTGGAATTGGCACAACAATTAGGTGCAGACAGGACCATTAACCCGCTCACTGAGGACTCTGCAGAGTTTATCCAACGGGAAATCGGAGGCGTGCAGGCTTCTATCTGTACGGCTGTTTCTAAACAAGCCTTCGGTGAAGCCTACAGGGCAGTTAAACGTGGTGGTAAATGCGTAGCGGTTGGACTGCCTCCGGAAACCATGGAAGTTCCTATATTCGATACGGTGTTAAATGGTGTCAGTATTGAGGGATCCATTGTTGGAACCAGAAAGGATTTACAAGAGACTTTACAGTTTGCAGCTGAAGGAAAAATAAAAACGATCGTTGAGACAAAAAAATTAGAGGATATTAATGAAATATTTGCTGAGCTTGAAGCAGGTAAAATCAATGGAAGAATCGTTTTAGTGAACGATTAATAATCCCATTACCGGAAAGGAGGCTGACCATATGAACGGACGTATTCATTCTATAGAGACTTGTGGAGCTGTTGATGGACCCGGCCTCCGTTACGTTATTTTCACTCAAGGCTGTCTGCTTAGATGTCAATACTGTCACAATCCTGATACCTGGAAGATAAGGAGTGGAAAAGAAATGACCGTCCACGAAATCCTTGAGGATATTAAGGATTTCCTCCCCTTTTTCCAGGCTACCGGAGGAGGCGTGACAGTGAGCGGTGGAGAACCATTGCTTCAAATTGATTTTTTAGCCGAACTATTTAAAGAGTTGAAAAAGATGAATGTTCATACAGCCATTGATACTTCAGGAGGCTGCTTTAATCGTGCTCCCCACTTTCTTAAGAAACTGGAAGAAGTATTGACCTATACCGACCTGGTGCTGCTTGACTTAAAACATATTCACCAAGAACGGCACAAAGATTTAACAGGCCTTTCCAACGCTCATATTCTGGATTTTGCTACCTATTTATCTGAAAATCAAATACCCGTTTGGATTCGTCATGTACTGGTCCCTACGATTAATGACCAGGATGAATATTTACATGGCTTAGCTGATTTCATTCAAACACTATCCAATGTAGAAAAGGTTGAAGTTCTTCCTTATCACCTTATGGGAGTCTATAAATGGAGGGATTTAGGGCTACCTTATCAGCTGGACGGAATTGAACCTCCCTCTCAAGAGCAAGTGATCCATGCTCGGCAGATTTTAAATCGTATCTCTCACTAACCAGCGAAGCAGATCCCCGCCTGCCTGGATTCTGCTTCGTTTTTATCAAGCTAATGTAAACGTTAACAAATGCGACACAAATTACCTTTTCAAGATCCCCTAAGTAGTGGTATAATAAAAATATAAAGAAGATAAGAAAAAATCATAAACAACTTAGGTGGCTCAACCATCGCGAGTTCGTTTCCAAGCGAACCTTGACTCAGACTGACAGTAAAGGGAACACATTTCCTGTGTAAAGGATGCAATCAGCCCAAACTAAGGTCGAGTCAGAAACTGCGCTCAATTATAGGTGGATTAAAGCCACTGCGTTTCACTTGTCAGACCATGACCCTTCAAGCCAGTTAGGAGACTTTTTTGAAGAGGTAGTCAACCTGTTGAAACAACCTGTTACCATTTTTATAAAATGGACTTAACCAAGATGAAGAAGGAAACGAATTCTCCTTAGAATCATTCTTCTGAGTATGAGCAAGTTAACTAAATATGTAGGATCTAGGATGATTCTTACATGGTTGGGTCACCTAAGTTGTTTATTACTAAAGCCTGTTATCCAATATCGGATAACAGGCTTTTTTTATATGAAAATATCTAAAATTCATTTTTCCTTCATGGAGTCAGTATTAGACCATAGCGTTTCGCCGTAAGAAAAGAACCTTTAGAATAGCTGTACTTTGAATTTTCGGATGAGATCTGTCATAGTTTCAATTGATACGAATTTCGATTATATTAAGAAATTATAGGGTAAATTTTATACAGTAGATCGAAATATGACTTGAAAGGGTTGTGGTGAACAAAATGCTATACATATGGGATATCGAGGAAATCATTAAAACTACTTTAGAGCAGCATCGCTTAGATATAAACTACGAATCTAACAATAGTCTCTCAGCACCAATGAGTTACAATGTTTCTACAAATACTATCCGCTTTCATTACCTGGAAGTTAATGGTTATATGAGTAAGGTAAAAATAAAAGAGAGCGAAGAAAATCTTGTGAAAATTATTCTGTATCACGAGATTGGCTATTACCTTACTTTTAAAAAACACAAACACGACCTGAGAACGCTCATGTACGGCGGCGATGAAGAGATTGAAGAATTAAAATCCATCATAGAAACCAATGCCTGGGATTATGGAAGAACCCTTGTCCCTGAAGAGCTTGTGGAGTCTTACGATCAAGTTCGAGAGTTGGACAAAATGCTTATTAAAGGTTTGTAATTAGTCCTCCTTATAAATACAAAAAGGTTTTCACAAGTATATTCAAACTTGTGAAAACCTTTTTATTTTTAGGCTCTGTTTAGTTTATTATTAAGTTTTCATAAGAGGCTTATTACGCAATAGGGCCGGATTGTATAAGACTCGACTTCGAGATAAATTGGGCCCGTTACGATATGAGAAAGGGGTTGATGGGGAAATAACTCGTCTTGTTTCATCACCCAGACACTCGAGACATAAGCCGTTCACCAACGGACGAGAAGACCACCGTCCTTTTGATGCTCGGCTTATGCTGTTCGTGTCTTTCGGGGTGATTCCA
>NZ_JBAPTY010000041.1:0-2986 GCF_049282395.1 Halobacillus sp.
GTTGAAGAGTGTATTGCCCATGGCTGCTCGCACTTCTTCCTGGACGGGATTAAAGCCAAGATTCAAGATCTTCACGTCCATGCTTTTGAATATGAGGGCGTTCATGCTCTGGTTAATTCCGTAGAAAGCTATTACCGTGCAAGCACTAAGCTGCTTGACGTTGAGGAGCGCGACGAATTATTTAGAGATGAAGCCCCTGTCTTAACAAAGGTTAAGAATGAAGCCCCTGCTAAGTATGCGGCATCTTCAAATGTTAATAATACGTTAGTAGCCAATGGTTGTATTATAGAAGGCCATGTGGAAGACAGTATTTTGTTCCGTGGCGTTAAGGTGGGCGAAGGTGCCGTAATTAAAAACTCGATCATTATGCAGCGTTGTGAAATTGAAAGTAATGCAGTCCTGGAAAATGTCATTCTGGATAAAGATTGCAGTATTTCCGAGAGCCGCACCTTAATTGGTGCCCCAGAAAAACCATTTGTTTTGCCTAAACGAAAAACAATGTAAAATTTTATAAAAAGGGCTGTCTGAACCAATTCATTCTGACAGCCCTTTTTCATCATCTTTGCTAGTTTATCGGTCATAATAAGTGAGGTAGTGAACACATTAAGGAGTGAACCATAATGAACATATTGATGATTGGATCTGAATGCACACCATTTATAAAAACAGGGGGGCTGGCGGATGTATTAGGATCTCTCCCTCAATCCCTGAGAGAACAAGGGACAGATGTAAGAGTTGTGCTGCCGAAGTATGAGAATATGGACGACCATTGGAAAATGCAGCTGACTCATTTAGATGAATTGAATGTTCAAATGGGCTGGCGGAACCAATATGCCGGAGTGGAATATATAGAATACGAAGGTGTACCTGTTTATTTTATTGATAATGAATACTATTTTAAACGTTCGAACTTGTATGGATATGATGACGAGGCCGAACGATTTGTCTTTTTCAATCGCGCCATCATGGAAATGGTAAATGCGCTGGACTGGCGTCCTGACGTTCTGCACTGCCACGACTGGCAAAGCGGGCTGATTCCTGCCTTGTTACATACCCACTATAAGGATGTGGAAAAATTTCAGGGGATGAAAACAGTCTTTACCATCCATAACCTGAAATACCAGGGAGTATTTGCCCGTTCAGTAGCCCATGACTTAATGGACTACGATGAGAATATGATGACAGAAGACACGTTTGAATTTTATGGTGACGTCAATTTTATGAAGGGCGCACTGAATTTCGCAGATTTTATTACAACCGTTAGTGAAACTTATGCAAAAGAGATTCAAACGCCTTATTTCGGGGAAAACCTAGACGGAGTATTAAGAAAGCGTTCTAATGAATTAGTCGGTATAGTCAATGGAATTAATGAAGAAAATTATAACCCGATGAATGACGATGCTCTTGCTTTTCCTTTTCGCACTTCACTGATTCAAAAAAACCAGAACAAGTTATGGCTTCAGGAGCAGTTAGGTTTACCAGTGAGGCAGGATGTACCTATGATTGGCATCGTTTCCAGGCTGGTCGAGCAAAAAGGATTCGATCTTATCGGCCATGTGATTGACGATCTACTATCCGAAGAGGATGTACAGATCGTATTACTGGGTACAGGAGAACATCAATATGAGCAGATGTTTCAATGGGCACAGGATCGGCATCCTGACAAAATTTCTGCCAATATTACATTTTCGGAACCTCTTTCCCGTCAAATTTATGCGGCAAGCGACATGTTCTTAATGCCGTCGAGATTTGAGCCTTGCGGTATCGGGCAATTAATTGCATTACGTTACCTGACAGCTCCTATTGTCCGGGAAACAGGCGGTTTAGCGGATACGGTTCATCCTTTTGTAGAGGGTACGGGAGAAGGGAACGGCTTTACCTTTGAGAATTACAACGCCCACGACATGCTTTATACGATCAGAAGAGCCATCGAAATCTATCATGACCCTGTTTCTTGGGAGAAATTAGTCAATAATATTAGCAAGAGCAAGTTCACATGGGAGACCTCTGCTAATGAGTACATGGATTTGTATAGATCTATGATCCAGTAGCAGGCGGGATGAGAGGAGACGGTAAGGTGACTTTAATGTTCAGCGATAAAGAAGAGTTTAAGGAAGCGTTTAAAGCAAAGCTTGAGACAAAACTTGGGAAAAAGGCAGAAGAAGCAACAGAGCGCGATGCTTACAAAGCTTTAGGTGCATTAGTTCAGGAAAGAATCAGCAGAAATTGGGTTAAAACGAATCAGGATTACAGGACGAATAAGAATAAGCAGGTCTATTACTTTTCTATGGAATTTTTAATGGGGCGTCTGCTGGGAAATAATTTACTTAATCTGAAGATGTTATCTCTGGTAGAAGAAGGACTGGATGATTTAGGCCTGAATCTGACCAACCTTGAGGAGAAGGAACATGATGCAGGGCTTGGAAATGGCGGATTAGGCCGGTTGGCAGCTTGCTTCTTAGATTCACTGGCATCCTTGGAATTAGCTGGACATGGATATGGGATTCGGTACAGATATGGAATGTTCGAGCAGCACATTATTGACGGCCAGCAGGTTGAACTTCCAGATCACTGGCTCTCCCAGGACTTTATATGGGAAGTACGCCGCCCTGAAGAAGCGGTGGAAGTCCGGTTTGGCGGTAACGTGGAAGCGGTGAAAAATGAATCGGGTCCTCTTCACTTCGAATATAAAAATTATGAACAGGTTCAGGCGGTACCTTATGATGTTCCGATCGCAGGCTATAACAATGATACAGTCAATACGCTGAGGTTATGGTCGGCCGAGCCAATTGTGGAGAACACGTTAAGAAAAGCCGAAATTGAAAATAATTCTGCTTCCTTTTTAGACTATAAGCAGGAGCTTGAGTCTATTTCTTCCTTCCTGTACCCGGATGATTCGACGGATGAAGGAAAGAGGCTGCGGCTGAAGCAGGAATACTTCCTGGTGTCTGCGGGGGTTCAGTCTGTCATACGCTCGTTTGAACGT
>NZ_JBAPTY010000042.1:0-14556 GCF_049282395.1 Halobacillus sp.
CAACCATGCCGATCAATTTGATGTGACGAGAAACAAAAATGCCCATGTAGCATTTGGGTTCGGAATCCACTTTTGTCTTGGTGCTCCACTGGCGCGTCTCGAAGGAAAAGTCGCTATTGAAGAGCTGTTGAGCGCTTTTCCAAATATCGAATTAAATCGTACATTAAATAAGCCTGAATGGAAGCCGGTATTTCTACTGCGTGGTCTTTCCCATCTTCCAGTTGATTTAAAATAAGGAATAACTAAAGAAACCACTGCTCTACTAATAAGCAGTGGTTTTTAATCATTATAAGTGTTATAGCATGCAATTTAACGACATGCTACTTTTCTTGATAATGCGGCTATCTATTATCATTGGAAGATCTCTTTATGAATGGCTCTGTTAAAGATTATAGTTGATTTTTCATAAGAGGCCATATTACGCGTGATAACGTCTAAGGAGGCTCCTGGTCAAAGAAGGATCGACTAAAGTCGCCACGTCCTGTAACAGCGTCAATCTATCTCCGTGGTGCAGAACCACAGGGGAGGGAGTTATTTTTTCATCCACCCTTATCCATCTAACGTAACACACCCAATTATCTTGAAACTGAGTCTTACATTATCGGGAGCTTAACCTTAAAATCATCACTGAAGCTTAATAAAGCCTTATGAATAAACCTCGTGTACATGGAGCATTAATTCCTCATATGTCTTTCTGCATCTTTCCTTCAAGACGATTCAGGTGTTTCTACCCGATATTTCTATTCTTCTCTGAAGAACTCTTTTCTTCCAGTCCAGCTTTAACTATGCTAAACCCAGTCAAGGCCAGTAAAATAGATATCACCGGAGTTGCTAAATTAAAAAAAGCATAAGGAAGATAGGAAAGGGTTTCTACCCCGAGAGTTCCGGCTACAAATATACCTCCAGTGTTCCACGGAACCAGTACGCTTGTAACAGTACCTCCATCCTCTACTGCACGTGATAAGTTCTTTCTATGGAGATTTTTCTCGTTATAAGTATCTGCGTACATACGGGCTGGAACTATAATAGAAATATATTGTTCAGCCATCGTTATGTTCGTACTAATAGAAGTTAAAATAGTGGCGGGAACTAATGCGCGTGTAGAGCGTACTAATTTGATGATTCCTTCCATCATCTTCTTCATCATTCCCGTTCCTTCAATAACGCCTCCGAAAATCATAGCTACAACAGTCAGGGAAATGGTGTACATCATACTGCTAAGTCCACCCTGGTTCAATAAATTATTCATCAAGTCATTTTCAGTATTCAGTTTGTATCCATCATATAGTGATAACACCGCAGTTCCTACTGTATCTCCCTGAATTAGAACCTGACATAAAAACCCCAGAACAACACCTACACTAAGAGCAGGCAATGCAGGGATCTTTAACAGCACCAATACAATTACAGATACTGGAACTAACAAGAGCCATGGAGAAATTAAAAATTGAGACTGTAAATTATCCATAATTGACGATATTTGTCCGCTTTCATATCCTGTTGCCGAAAACCTCCGCCCTACTATCCCAAAAATAACTGCAGCTAACACGTAGGCTGGAAGTGTAGTATAAAGCAAATGTTTAATATGTTCGAATAAAGGCACATCTGCTATCCCTGAAGCGAGATTTGTGGTATCTGAAAGAGGAGACATTTTATCCCCCATATACGCCCCGGAGATAATAGCCCCCGCAATCATCGGTTCAGAAATGCCCATGCTAATTCCAATTCCCATTCCAGCTACACCAATCGTAGCCATGGTGGACCAGGAGCTGCCAATTGACAAAGCAACTACAGTACAAAGAAGCATAATGGAAATAAGAAAATAACCAGGTGAAATAAGCTTGAGCCCATAAAAAATTAAACTCCCTACGATTCCGCCTCCTATCCATGAGCCAATAATTAAACCAACTAAAATCAATATAACAATCGCAGGCAAGGCCTTATGTATACCAGAGTAGAAACTATTTTCTATTTCATTCCAGGTATATCCATAAAATAAAGCTACAATGGATGCTGAAAAAGCTCCTAATAATAAAGGAATATGAGGAGCTCCTTCATATTTAATAATTGTAAATCCCATTGCTACAATCATGATGAACAAGGGCAATGCAGCCATATATATAGGCATACTTTTTCTTTCACTCAAAAAATCCCTCCTTATTGTGAATAGTAAATTAAGTTTCCATCTTTGAACAGCTTACTTGTCCATATCATTTACGTTTATCAATTTTGACTGAATGATATATCTGTCTGGTGCATCTCCTATAAAGTCCAGCGGATAGCAAGTGGATAGAGTCAAAGTAGCTTCGTCTTTTTCCACAATGACGCTTCGGTCATCAGCATCAGTCACCCACATTTTTTCAACCTTATACTCATACCTTTTCCCATCATATTCTACAAAAATAGAGTCGCCTTTCTTTACGTCTCCTAATTCAGTAAATACGGTCTCTCGATGGCCACTAAGTACCGTATGTCTTTTTTCCTCAGGAGTCGTTGTCCATTCACTTACGTACATACCTACTCCTTGTCTTAAGACTTCTGGATCAGCTCCCCAAAATGTCTCATACCCCATTTCGATACTAGGAATAACTACTCTTCCCACATTTTCTCCTTTTTCGTATTTGCTAATTTCTTCACTCATAGTGACATGCTCAGTGAACTTACTTTCTTGAGTTTTCTGTGTTTCTACATCATTTATTTGAGAGGAGAGTTTACCGGCTTCTGTACTTACTGGTTCATTATCAGGTTTGCTCCAACCCTCAGTTTCTTCCATAGGAACTTTTTCAGCTGCCTTGGTTCCGTCCCACCATTGGTATCCATAAAATCCAGCCATTAAGACTCCGAAAAGCATAATTACTACTAAAACCTTATTCACGAACTCACCTCTATTATTTCCTTTTCATACCATAATAAAGGAAGAAAAGCCGCATGTACACATGCGGCTTTTCTCTCTCATACACTAGGCACGACTTGCTCTTTGTCTTCTGTAAACAAAAATTCCACCAGCAATCATTGCAAGTGAGGCTCCAGCTAAAGCCAATCCAGGGTCATTACTTGAAGTATCCGGAAGTTCACCGCCTTCAGGAATGGTTTCTTCAAATGATTTAGCGTTGTCCACCACTTGCCCTGGAATGGTAATGGTTCCAACTCCATTGAAATTATCGATAGACATATCAAAAGTTTGTACCATATTAGTTGACACATTTTCCATTTCCATATCCATGTCAAGCTTCATCATCATTCCAGTCATATAATGTGTTTCTTTATCAATTGTTATCTGATAAGAAATATTGTTGATAGTCATTTGTTTCATCATTTCTTCCATCATCTTCGCCATCTCTTTGTCATCCATACTGCTTTGAAAAAGTTGTTGAGAAGCTTTCAGAAGTTTTTCTCCGTCACCTTCGTAACTTACTACGTAGGATCCTTCTGTCTCCTCAACGTTCATTTCCTTAGCAAATTCTGAAGCCTGGGAAACCTGGGATTGAGCCGTCATCATTTCTTGAATGTCGGATTGACTCATTGGAAAATTATCTTCAAATTTAACCCAATCCCCTTCAGGATTCTGCTGATAGAAACCTTCTTCTGTCCAGTATGATTCAAGTTCCAGTTGTTTTTTACTTTCAGGTAATGAGGTTGTAACCATCTGATGCATAGCAAAGGGATCCAATGTTATGTCAGCCTCGGATTCTGTAGAAATAACCTGTTCCGTGCCCTGCATTGGCATTTTCTGCTCCGTTATGGATCGTACCGTGTAACTATCCAGTTCCATCATGGCCTCATTAGATTTATTTAATAGTTCCTCTGCACTCATCTCCTCGGCTGCGACCTGAAGTGGTAACATCACTACTAATAAAACTGCGGTCAAACTGGCTAACTTCTTAAACATCCAAACACTCCTAAATTGTATTAGGCAATCCATCACAGGGTATTTCCTGACTTATGTATGTACTAATCCAAAGATGATGCAGTCCAGACCTTTCTCCCTATCATTTCGTACCCACTACTCTTTACCCATCATTTCCATAATAAAACATTTTTTATTAAAATTCTCAGATCGTAAAATGAATAACCAGTCTAAATTACTAGATAAACCACCAGCTTAACCTAGTTATGTTAGATGATTAACTATGGCCGTCATTCTTTTGTAGTATCCTATCTGCTACGTAAAGCCCACTGGCAGCCGCTTGGGATAAAGAGTGCGTGACACCTGAACAATCGCCAATTAAAAATAACCCTTTAATTTCAGTTTCGAAATCTTGAGTAGTATTTATTTGTGGTTCATAGAATTTAGCATCTATTCCATAAACCAAAGTATCCGGATGGATTGGTTTTTCAATAAGGTTCTCCAGTTTTCCCATAAACTCCAGTACTGCCCGGAGATATAAATCAGGTATTTCATCTACTAAATTCCCCGGCTCTGCTTCAAGGCTGGGTCTGATTAAGTTAGGTGAAAGCTCGGAAGAAGGACGATTAGCATAAAAATCACCTAATCGTTGGATAATAATTCGTCCATTATCTTGATTAATCCCTCCTATTATACGTTGGGCTGTCTGCATAGCCTTGTCATAAGATGAGAAATAGCGGGGGACAAATAGAGTGAAATTTAAATTGCCGCTTTCGGTCTTTTCTTCATTTTTATTTTGTCCATCAGGCATTACTAGTCCGTTCTGAAACTTACGAATAACACGACCGCGGGGATTCATACAGTACGTTGTGGCTTCATATCCTTCTCCTCGACATCTTAGCTTCGTCTCAAATGTTTCCTTTAAAATGGAGTCCAGCTGGTCTTCTCTCATCTCTATCCTTAAACCCATATCCAGTCTGGTTTCACCAGTTTTGAGACCAAGCTCATGCATTTGCTTCTTTAGCCACTTACCTCCGCTTTTTCCTGTTCCTATAATTACTTGTTTACTACAAAAATTCCCTTTGTCTGTTTCGATGAAGAAGCTATGAGCTTTTGGGTGAATCGATATAATATTTGTTTCAAATGTAAAGTGAATATGTTTTTTCAGTGTCTCGTAGAGTTCTTGGAAAACGTCCACAGCTACTTTAGTTCCTAAATGTCTCACTTCTGCGGATAATACTTCTAATCCATTTTTTTCAGCTTTAGCTGCAAGTAACTTATTTTTTGTGCTGTAACGTTCTATACTATCTGCACCATACCTTTGAAGGGTGCGGTCTACTTCTTTCATTAACTTAAGGGTCTTTTCTCCCCCTATCCTACTACCCAAATCCCCTCCGAAATCATTTGTATAATTGAATTTCCCTTCTGATTTACCAAGACCTGCATATCCTATGTATTTACTGCAATCTTCACCACAAGTGCAGGATAAACCTTTGTCCAATCCACAATTTCTTTCCCTGAGCGGTTTTCCTTTATCTATAATTCGTATTGACAAGTTATTATTCTCCTGAACCAGTTTGTTAGCAAAAAATATACTGCTTACCCCTGCCCCTATGATGATAATATCTTCCATTTAAACTAACTCTCCCCCATCCGATTAATGCACAGCGGTGAATATTACTGGGCTACCTTGGCATAAATATATGTATCAGTGAGTCTTTGCCCATCTACCGATAAATCCTCATTTCGTAGAATTCCTTCTAAATCATACCCCAGTCTTTCTGGAATCGAACGGCTTTTAAGATTTCCAGATTCACAACGGATCTCTACTCTCACACATTCTAATTCCTTGAATGCATATTCAGTCAATGCTGCGACGGCTTCTCTCATGTAACCCTTTCCACTTTTTGAAGTATCGATCCAATATCCTATTTCAAGCTTAGGAATTTCCCAATTGATATTATGAAAACCTGTAGATCCTACAAACTCTCCAGTTTCTCGTAAGAAAATAAGATATCTAAGATTTTCCCGTGTAAGAAACTTAGCATGAGCTTCGCGAGTGTTTACTTCTGTATCCTCGGGAGTTGGAACTTCCTGGACAAAGCCAAGCCACGGCCGTAGTTGTTCTCGTGAATCTTGTATTGCCTTATTGACTACAGCACCGTCGCCCGGGACTGGCATTTTTAAGACTAATCTTTCTGTTTCAATTTCTTTACGAACATCTTTTAATATCGGATTCATCCCTTATCTCCCCTTACCATTTAATTAAAAACAACACGCACACTCTCCTATCTTATAAGGTTTATTAATTCATAGTCTATTTGTTAATCGTTGTAGTTAATTTTTCTTAAGTAGATTGATTCCCTACACGAACGTATGGTTGTAGACTTAGTTTAGAAGTATTCCGGAACTGCTCCAATAGAATAAGTAGGGGTTAGTGGGGGGGATGATTCACCTTCCTGTTTCCCTAGAGGACGCATTACCTCGAGTTCAACTGGTTCTTTCAAGATTGGGAACTTACCTTTGACATCAACACAGAAGTATAACCGATCCAAAATGTAAAAAAATCTTATCTCTATGAAATATGATTTTTCCACTTTTTGCAATAGTTCAGCAAAAAAGCGGTGCGGATATACCACACCGCTTTAGAGATCTTATACTACGCTATACGCTACTTTTTAACTGGAGCTTGAACGTCTATGATTAAGTTCAATTCAATATCTGCGCTGTTTTCTGAAACTAACGCAAGAAGAAACTGGTTGGCTTCTGAATGAACTTTGTTGTAAGGTTATTTCGGCCATCGTGTTCATTCCAAATGTGTCTGATGATTGTCATAAGTTGAAAACATACTATACTTATTTCCTTAGGATATGAGAAACTGATTTCTCTACATTTCTTAAATGTATCATCATTTCTTCACGTGCTTGGAGTTCTGAACGTTCTTTAATGGCTTGGAAGATGCGACGATGCTCTTGCAATAGCTTTTCAGTTCTTTCTTTCGAGTGCAGAAGTTTACGGGTTTCTCGCATAGCCTGCACCATGATTTCGGAAACGCTATGCATTAATTGAATCAACATTTCATTATGGGTAGCCTTTACCAGGGCCATATGAAAGTCAAGATCTGCTTGTTCTCCAAGTTCTCCATTTCCGTTAGCTTCCGCCATCGTAAACAGAGCTTCCTCCATTGGTTTTAAGTCTTCAGTTTTATGGTGCAGTGCAGCTGATCCTGCAGCTCCGACTTCAAGAATTTGTCGAACCTCCAATAGTTCCTTCATATCTTCTGTTCTCATTAGAAAAGCCGCTGAAGTTGGCAATGAAAAGCGTGAAGCTTCAAAAGATTTAATGTACGTGCCCTCTCCCTGGCGCATTTCTAAGATCCCCATGGCCCGAAGTGCACTTAAAGCTTCCCTTACCGCAGAGCGTCCGACACTAAAACTCCTAGCCAAATGCTCTACACTGTCCAGCTTATCTCCAGGATTCAATTCCCCATTCTTCAATGATTCCAACAATGAATCCGCTACTTGCTCGTATATTTTCTTTGATCTTATAGGTTTATAATCCACATTAGTTCCTCCAGCTTCCTATCACAATTCTATTCCATTTTACTGTAATTTGGATGACAGGGAAAGCAGAGCGATAAACGTCTTAAGAAAGTCGCTAATTGGAAACGCAACATTTTTCACATTTCCTGCTATTTAAAATATTTTTTCAACTAAAAAACGCCCACGCAGTTGTGGACGATTGATCTGTACTACCATAATAAAAGATAACTATTATCATTTTGGTTTAACAATAAATATCAGATAACTGATATCCAAATAAAAATCCCAATCCACAAAGACGTCTTTGATATTCACACCTAATATGGACTCAAACACCTTAATATCCAGCAATCTTTTTTCAAGCTTTCTTTTACTTAACAATAATTGTTCTTTATTACCTTCTCGAATTAACTCTTTTTCAAGCTCTGTCAAAATTCCTTTACGTTCCATAACCAGAGTTCGATTATTTAAGTACATGGAGTTAAGGTGATCCGGAGCTTTTTGAGCTATTTCACTGACCTTAATCATTTCTTCTTCCAACATTTCCTTATTAGGAAATTCAGGATAAAAATGATCCTCGCTTCTTTTACTATTGTCCATAACTCCAAGCAAGACGCCAGTTTTATTTTCTAAAGACCAATCATAATAAAAGTTCTTTATATGTAGATCCGCTGAAACTCTTAAAGTTGCCTTCATCTCCGGGATTAGCTCTTCAAACATTAAATCACGGGTTTCTTCGACTTTCTGATAATTTTTCTGCCCTACCAGTAATCGTTCGATGGGTGCTAAGAAATCTTTGAGGTAAATCGAAACGAATGGTTTTTTAATAGATATATATACAGATGTGGGTCCTTTGCCAAAGTTATCTCGAAGCAGCTTTCCTATATAACCTGCTATTTCTGAATTTAAAGACTTTTTTTCCAATACTCTCATTCCTTATTTCTAATAATTAATTATAGCCAGAAAATCATGCTGCTAAATGCCACAATATGATATTACCCAACTTTTTTTGTATAATAAACTTTCTCCCAAGTATTGCTTTAAGAAAATTACCAAGCTCTTAACTAGCAGTGATTTAGAAGCCATTTCACCCCCAATAAATCCCCTAAAATATAAAAACATCTCATTATTTCAAATCGTTTTCCTGGCTGATAGGGTCTGGCGTTCCGCCCCTATTTTAAATAGCTTATATTATATAAGAATATAAAATTATAAAAATAAAATGTTTATAAAATGGAATATTTGGAAATAGATAGGTGAACCATATATTAAATCATTTTTAAAGGAGATGTTTTACATGGCAGATCGTTACAAGACAGGCGAAAACGTACCAGAAAATGGAATATACGAATTTGATGGACTTACGGACGGTCGTAAACAAAGTAATCCTACAGAAGATGAGAAACAAGTAAAACTTGAAAGCGGAGAAACATTTCCTCCTCTTCGCTCCAGTAAAGAAGGAGCTTACTGGAAGAAAGTTAAATAGTAAAATTAGGAGAGCCCCCATTCCAATAAGGAACTTACGGGGGCTCTTTTCCTGCCAAAACACAGTTGAGGTCGTTTTCTACTTATCACTCTTAACCATACTAATCATTTCTTCACATAAAGTGGCATTAACCAGACATAATTCAATCATTTTATCCATTGAACCGTCCTTAGCAGCATTAAGCTTCTTAGCAGAATCTCTACAAATTGCAGCACAGGCTTTACATATATCCTCTGAAATTGGAGATCCAGATTCCACTATTTCTTTTGCATGCTCGTAAGCTTCCTTACTTTTTTTAACTAAATGAATGCACGTTAAAACATGAAATGATTGTTGTTGCAGAGAATTATTCAAGTGCTTCATTTAAAAACCTCCATTTTTTCCCATTAAAAAAAGCCAAAAAAGAACTTATCTCAAAGTTCTTTTTTGGCTTATGTCTAGCTCTAATAGTCTAGCTTATTCCCACCAACAATTTAATAGTTGTATAATATCACTTTAAATTTAAATGTATGCAGATAAAAGTGCAATCCCTTTTAACCATAACTAAAATTATCATGTATTGGGCAGTTTGTAAAGGATTTAACTGGTTAAAAAGAGGAAGGTAATCATAAATTATACTTCCTGCGATATAATTTACATAATATTAATATTGTAAATTATAAAGATATGTAATCTTTCTATGATTACATATCTTTGAATCTTCTTTTATATAGACGTAGACTTAAATGGAAAGATAATTAGAAAGGATGAGTATATATGGGCCAATCTATTGAAGGAAAAATTGCTTACATTACCGGTGCCGGACAAGGAATCGGCCGCGCTACTGCTATTCAACTCGCACGTGAAGGAGTAAACGTTGGACTTATGGCGCGTACGGAAAGTAAGTTATTAGACGTAGCTAAGGAGGCTGAAGGTTACGGAGTAAAGGCAAGTATAGCTGCCGTTGATATTGCGGATATAAAGCAAGTAGAACAAGCTGTGTCTAGCTTACAATCTTCCCTCGGGGATGCGGATATTCTTATTAATAACGCAGGAATTGGAACCTATGGGTCGTTTCTTGAAATTGAACCAGAAGAATGGAAGCACACCCTCGAGGTCAACTTATTTGGAACCTATCATGTAACTCGAACAGTCTTACCTCAGATGATTGAGAAGGACCAGGGGGATATCATAAATATTTCTTCAAGCAGTGGACTTAAAGGAACAGCGGGATCCACAGCATACAGCGCTTCTAAATTTGCTTTACAAGGAATGACAGAAGCTCTTATGCAGGAAGTCAGGAGAAATAACATTCGTGTATTTACACTTAACCCAAGCCTAGTAGCTACTGAGCTTTCTTTTGGGGACGAATTGAGTGAGCAGGATAAAGAGAAATATATGCAGCCTGAAGATCTTGCAGAATATATGGTTGCTCAACTCAAACTACACCCTCGTATTTTCATTAAAACATCACTGCAGTGGGCTACTAACCCTTTTTAACTCTATTATTTTCAAAGAGTCCATTGAAACTTCAATATAGAGAAAGCCTTCCGCTTAATAAAGTGGAAGGCTTTAATAATATTTGCATTTATTTATAGTTTAGGAGCGGCAACATTTATTTTTCTTTTATCCATGCAGGCTTAAAAACCCTTTAAATTCAACGGAATTCAACGAGGACAAACATTACTTTCTTATTATAAGTAAATGAACTTTCCTATTCACTTATGGCTCCAGGTGTAGTTTTGTCTCAGAGCAAATAGGTATCCTACTGCCCAGGCTGAGTCTATTCATCTCACGGGAATTTCTTATAAAAATGAAGTCAAACGGTCCATTACAGGCTCGAGTAGCTCGTTCGTTAAATTATCCTTAAATCATGTTTCTCTCACTCTTCCTTTTTTTGTATAATAGACAGAAAACTTAAGAAGAGTGAGGGATATCATGAACCGTCAATTAGCTTTAATCTTAATTTTCATCGCTGCTGCTTTGTGGGGTGTCATCGGTATCTTTGTAACCTACCTCTATAAAATGGGTTTTACTCCTTTTCAAGTTGTAGCCATAAGGGTATCCACTGCTTTTTTATTCCTTCTAATATATACACTCGCAAAAGACCTGCGTTATCTAAAGATAAAACCTTTAGACAGTCGTTATTTTATGGGTACAGGCATTTTAAGTATTGTATTATTTAATTGGTGTCTATTTAGTGCTATGGAAGAGACCTCCATCTCAATTGCTTTTGTCCTTCTCTACACAGCACCTATTTTTGTTACTATTTTCTCAAAATTCCTCTTGAATGAATCATTTACGCTCAGAAAGATAGCAGCCTTATGTATGACTTTCACAGGTTGTACGCTTGTAATCGGATTGTTTCCAAAGGTAGAAGGTTCCATATCTTTATATGGACTTCTCCTTGGCTTAGGAGCAGGACTATTCTATGCTCTCTATAGTATTTTAGGTAAGTACGCTCTCGCAAAATATAACTCGTTGACCGTTACCGTTTACACTTTTTTATTTGCTTCTCTTGCAGCCGTACCATTTAGTCAGATTTGGGAGATACCCCAACTATTTAACGATATTACTTTACTTATTGTTATAGGACTCGGCTTTGTTTCAACAATGCTTCCCTTCCTTCTCTATACCAAAGGTTTGGAAAATGTCGAGTCCAGCCGCGCTTCCATAATTGCTACTGTAGAACCTGTAGTAGCATCTCTGACAGGGTATTTAATCTTCAATGAACAACTTGATGGGTGGCAATACTCTGGGATTGTTCTTGTAATAGCTTCCGTCATTATCGTTCAGGATTCTTCGAAGTCTTTACAGCGCAAAAGCCATATGTCAAACGCTTCTAACTTGTAATAGTACAGCCTCCCCCTTCCGCCTGAATACCCTGTCTCGTTTACAGATCGGATATTCAGAATGTAGTTTAAGCAAGCGAAGGAGGTGGATTTGTTGAAAATCGAGTGCAAATATATGAATGAACTTTATTTAATCGCAACGAAACTATGATTTATGGTCTCTACTGCTATAAAGCATCTCCACTCCATCTACTAATTCCTTTATGATCTCAGAAACGTGCTTATTACCGCTCAAGCGTGGACTTTGCCCTGACCACAGAGACATCCATTCCGGCTTATTCCTTTCAGCCGCTTCTTTTCTTAGGTTCTTAGTCAGTTCATTTTGTATAGGGTAATCTGGCAATTCATTTTGATAAGGCGTCATTTGTTTAATAAAATCATTTTCTATACCTCTGGCAGGCTTACCACTAAATACTGAAGTTATAGTAGTATCGCATTCTTTTGCCTGTAAAATGGCTTGTTTATGCTGCTCTTTTGCCCCGCTTTCCAAACTTGTAACAAAAGCTGTGCCCATTTGTACCCCCTGGGCCCCCAGCATTAAAGAGGCGGCTATCCCTCTTCCATCCATAATTCCTCCAGCTGCTAGAACAGGAAGACCTACTTCGTCAACGATTTGAGGGACTAAAGACATCGTCCCTATCATGCCTTGCTCATATGAACCGTGAAAAGTACCTCGGTGACCACCAGCTTCACTTCCCTGAGCAGTGACAATGTCAACTCCAGCTTGCTCATTAATCACAGCTTCTTCTACCGTAGTTGCTGTTCCTATTACCTTCACTCCATACTTATGTAATTCATTTACCAATGCTTTGTCAGGTACACCAAAAGTGAAACTGCAGACAGGAACTTGTAATTTTAAAATTGTATTTATTTGTTCTTCAAAATTAGATTCTGTGCTTTCTTTTATATTCCTGGGTTTAACATGTAACTCTTGATCATAAGGTTGCAGAAGCTGACGGGATCGAGTAATTTGATTTGAACAATAACGAGGAGTTTTTGGAATGAACATATTTACTCCAAATGTTTTCATTGTTGTCTGCTGGACAGCCTTAATCTTTTCCGTTAATTCATCCGGGTCCAAGTAACCTGCTCCAAGCGTTCCCATCCCTCCCTCTTCTGACACAGCTGCAACTAATTCAGGAGTAGTTATTCCACCTGCCATGCCTGCCTGAATTATCGGATAGTCACAATTCAGAGTCTTGATCACTTCATTTTTATACCACATCAATCGTCAATTCTCCTTTCAAATGAAAATTAACTAATACATTGACCTTAACGAAAAATGACGAAATATTCAAAATATTTATTTAAAATTACAAATTTCACTTGTAAATAGACTCATTTCCATGTTTTACTAGATTTATGACATTGGGATGTATTACTAATTATAGGAGGAATTTGATGCTAAAGAAAATGTTTGCTATTGGGCTACTCTCCCTTGGGATGGTAGCAGGCGGCGCCTCAGCTGTCAGCGCTGATGAAGATAAAGACTGTGGAGATTTCTCGAGCGGTGACGAGGTAATGCAGTATTGGAATGACAATAACTTTTCTGCTGAAAACGATCCTGACCGTTTAGACAATGATTCAGATGGACAACCTTGTGAAAACCTGACTGAAGACTGGGAACCTTCTGAAGAGCAAGAATCAAACTCAGAAGAAACGAGCGAATCTTCCGAGTCTGCAGTAAGCAACGATAAAGATTGTGACAGTTTCGAAAATCATGAAGAAGTCATGTCTTTCTGGTATGAAAATGGTTATGACGAAAATAATGACCCTCATGACCTGGACAGAGACAATGATAACTTACCTTGTGAAGTATCTCAGAGTGAGTGGGATTCCTTCGTAGCTGATAAAGAAGATGGTTCAGAATCAAATAGTTCAAATGAAGATACCTCTTCTGAATCGGATGAAGAAGCTTCCGCAGAGCAAGGAGAAGAGGGTGGCGAATTACCTGACACCTCCTCTAATAATCCGCTAATGATGTTGGTAGGTATGATCGTATCTGCTGGCGCAGGACTTTTCCTTATTCTAAAAAAACAACTTACTTAAACTAACATAAGTCATTCATCCCAGTGAAAGTTGGATTTTGAGCAGGCATTAGGCCTGCTCTTTTTTTTTAGATAAGTTTCACCTCTATGTCCTTGGACACCTTTCTCCGAATAATATTTTGAAAATGAGTCTTAAAGATAACGAATCTTTAGTTAGAGATCAATCCAAGGAAGATTAATAAAAAGAAGCAAATTCCAATTTCCTTTAGATTTTTCCGTTTACTTGTTGGTTTGAAAATTCATCCAATGAATGTTTAAATAATTGTGACTATAAAAAGGGAGAGTGATTTTTCTTTGGATACACAAGATGAAACTGATTTCTACTCGTTTCTGAATGAATATCTTCACAATTGGAAGCAGTTAAATTCTGACTATATGAGAGCTGTTATCTCTGAAGATTTAATCGCTCGAGAAATCCGTCAAGGTAAAGCTGAAGACTACGGTTATGAAGATTCAGTAGAAGGCTGGACTCAAACCTTTGAGTACTTTAAAGATCAAGAAATGGAATGGATCCTGACACCCCAATCTATTATTCGTTTGAAGTCAAACGAGCGGATGGCCATTATACGCGCTACACTTACAATAGATGGGAAATTAGTTGAAACCTCCAATCTATTTTTCCAAGCATTTGTATTGGATTCTGCAAGCCATGAATGGAAGCTTTAATACCAAGGAAAAACATGAAGGATAACATATAAGACCTTCCAGGTTCTTTTCATATTGTTCAAACTTACTTCCGTCAATGGATCGAACAGGTTTATAATGAAATTTTATCCTGCCCAGGCATACTATTATAATACGC
>NZ_JBAPTY010000043.1:0-2580 GCF_049282395.1 Halobacillus sp.
GTGATGGCAGATGACGTAATTAATAAGCGAGGGGACTATTTATCATTAAGGAATGTGTCGCTTATGATGGTCACTTCGAGGCTGTTCGGAACATTATTGGCTCAAGTTCTGTTCATACCAGGAGCCCATTACATTGCCTGGTTTACTAAATTTATCGTGTAAAAAAGAACAAGTAAAAGCAGGTGAAGGACCTATGAGTGGAGGTAAGAAAAATAAGCCTATCTTATGCAGAATCGGATTTCATAAGTTTAAGCGGATGGATTGGGAAGAAGGAACGCCGCGGGTTATTTATAAATGTGAAAGATGCGGGAAGCTAAAAAAAGTGATGATGGGCATGTAAGATCGTTTTTCAATATCAGTCCTGTCGTTTTACTTTAGAAGGGGAGGAGTTCATCATCAAAAATCTAGCAGGCAAAATTGCGATCGTTACGGGAGCGAGTAGATTAAATGGGATTGGTGCAGCCATCTGCAGGGAATTAGCGGAGGCCGGGTGCGATATCTTTTTTACATATTGGAAAGAGTACGACAAGGAAATGCCGTGGTCAATAGATACCAATGAGCCTTCGATTTTGGAAGAACAGTTAAAGGAAAAAGGTGTACAGGCTGCGAGTATGGAACTGGACCTTACTCAGCAGGATGCCGCAGAAATACTTATCCAGAACGTAATGGAAAAACTGGGGACACCTGATATATTAGTAAACAACGCAGCCTATTCTACCCATAATGATTTTTCTAATTTAACTTCAGATCAACTGGACAAACACTATATGGTGAACATTCGCGCTACCACTCTAGTAAGCATAGAATTTGCCCGTAAATTTAATAAACCATCTGGAGGAAGGATCGTGAATATAACGTCAGGTCAATTCCAGGGCCCTATGCCCGGTGAACTGGCATACGCCACCACGAAAGGAGCCATTGACGCCTTAACGGTTACGTTATCGGCAGAAGTTGCACCCCGTGGGATAACCGTCAATGCTATTAACCCAGGGCCAACCGATACGGGCTGGATGACTGACCAAATTAAAAGTGAGCTGACACCAATGTTTCCTTTTGGAAGAGTGGGTGAACCAACTGATGTAGCAAGAACGATCAAATTCCTGGTCAGTGATGATGCGGCCTGGATTACGGGTCAGATCATTCATTCAGAGGGCGGATTTAAGAGATAGCCCTTTATCTTGAAGCCCGTTTATACTTCTCCCAGCAAAGATTAAACCTGGACTCCATTTACGAAATAAAGCGATGAAAGGGGGCGAGTAAGTTGAAAGTATTAAGAATAGAAGCAGAACAGACTTATACGCTTCGTCACAACATCCTTAGACCTCATCAGCCCTTTGAAGCCTGTCAATATGATACAGATCATGACGAGCATGCTTTTCATATCGGAGCATTTATTGAAGGAAATTTAGTCAGCGTCGCTTCTTTTTATATGGAATCGTATGCTGAGTTTACCAGCCCTAAGCAATACCGTTTAAGGGCGATGGCTACAGTGGAAGAATTCAGGAACAAGGGAGCAGGAAGAGAAGTAATTCATTACGCGGAACGGATATTACATGAGCGTAAGGCTGACATACTGTGGTGTAAAGGGCGAACTTCGGTCCAGAAATATTATCAGAGGGTCGGTTTTCAAGCATACGGAGATGTATTTGATTACCCTGAATTAGGTCCCCATGTGATTATGTATAAAACATTAAGTTAGAGAAAATGGAATGATTAAATTGTTCTTACATAAAACTGTTAATCTTTATTATTTAATTTTCTAGGAAGGGGCGATCTATTATGCCGGAGGGATTACTTCATCATGTGGAAATCTATGTATCCGATTTGGAGAAGTCGGAATCATTTTGGGGCTGGTTCTTAGAGGAAGTAGGTTATCATTCTTATCAACAATGGGAGCAAGGACATAGCTGGAAGTTAGGGGAAACCTACTTAGTGTTTGTTCAAACAGAAGATAAGTATTTAGACGTTCCTTATCACAGATGCAGGACTGGATTAAATCACCTGGCTTTTCAAGCTTCTTCGCGTGAAAGAGTAGATGAGATGACAAAGATGCTAAAAGAGAAAAGTATCAATATCCTATACGAAAACCAGCATCCTTTTGCGGGAGGAAAGGATTACTATGCGGTATTCTTTGAGGATCCGGATCGGATAAAAGTAGAATTTGTAGCCCCGTCGCGATAAGATGTTTTTCACGATTGAATTTTAGGGGTGGAGCAACATTTATCAGGTCATAGGGTCAGCTTTAACTGTTATAGAGTGAAATTTTAAAGGGCTACGTTTTTTAACATAGCCCTTTAAAGTCTAGCTAATGGTTCCAAGAATCTCGGTAATACAGTCGATGACTATTTGGCGTTGTGCGCTTGATCCTAGTAAAACAGCTAACAAAAGCCCTACTAAAAACAAGACAGCAATTAGTACAGCGACTACGTTTCTTAGAAAGTTCATAGCTCTTCCTCCTTCATCATAGGAATGTAGGAGATCTCTTACATTAGTAATCTATGAAATTTTAGAAATTACGCTTGTACGATAGCCTTTATCAATAGAATTAAATAGTTTTACTACTTTAGAATTCGCGTAATA
>NZ_JBAPTY010000044.1:0-16141 GCF_049282395.1 Halobacillus sp.
TGATCGCAAAGGGGCGGAAGGGAACGGCGAAGACTCCTGCGGGATGAACATGATCGGTGAGATCCCGCAGGGCTGTTAAGCCCGAGGAAGCTCAGCACATGCCCGCGGAAAGCGAGCCGTTCCCTGGAGCCCTTTTTCCACACAACATCTCGAAATCGAGTCTTCAACTATCTGGCCCTATTGTTAAAGACTCGATTTCGAGGTGTGTGGGAGAGTGAAGAGTTCTTTGTCAATCTCCCAAGTCACAAAGAAAGCATAGCGGAACAAAGCCTACAGTTAAGGAAGCTTGGTGTAACAGACTAAAAAAGTGATTATCCTGTAAATTCCAGTTTACGAAAGGTGAATTTGTGCTACAATAAGAACAAACGTTCGTATTGAGGAGTTGATCAACTATGGATAGCCGCAATCGGGACCGGGGTACAATTAAGTGGACATCGTTAATGCTGCCGGAACATGTAGAGATGATAAGGAAATTATGGAAGGAAGATGAGCGGGTAGAGAAAGGAATTATTGATGAACAGAAAGCCATCGAGATTGATTTTTTACTGCAGCGAGCTTTGAACGATGATTTGACGGTACGGGTCAAAATTCATAATGGTTTTGACTATGAAGAGATTCCAATGAAAATGGAGTACATTCATAAACTGAAACGCAAGGTTTATGGGGTGCACTGGGAAACGAAAGAAAACGTTCAAATTTCCCTGGATGATCTTACTGATGTTTCAATTATTTAGGTGAAAAAATGTTCACAAAATGTTCACTAAAAAATGATCGAAAGGGTAATCGGAATCTTGACGTACTGGCAGAATGGGTAATATATTTAGTAACACATGGTTATACATGTATTACTAGGACGAAGAAAACGACCGGGTTGCCGCCGGTCGTTTTCTTTGTCTTTTTTTAATTATTTCATGCAAGCTCGTCATTTAAAAGAACCAGTCTACTACATCTTTGAACCATGGATCATTTTTAAACTCATTTTCGATTTCTTCTTTGTCCTTATCCTTATCGCCACCGCAAACTTCTTTTGGAATGTCGCTTTTATCCATATACATGAGGCGTTCTTTAGGACAATTAGGACCGGACCTGTGTCCAGTCTCCGGATCAATATAAACCCCTTTTACATCCGGGGTTGGAATAAACGCTGCAGATGGTAGTGGTTCATGAATCGACTCCATGGTGTCTGCCCAAACAGCTTTGGCATATCTTCTTTCGTTGAAAGTTTCAAGTTTTCTTCCGCCTTCATCATGGCCCACCCAAACCCCTGATACAAATTGAGGACTAAAGCCAATCATCCAGCTGTCATAATCCGTTGTACCGGATTTTCCGCCGTACATACGAGTTAGTTTTCCTTTAATAGGAGTGCCCGTAACAGACGCATATCCATCAAGAGAAGAGTCAAACATCCCTGTCATCATGTGAGTAATCGTAAAGGCACGGTTCGGGTCAATTTCTTTCTCTTTATTAAAAACTGGCTGATATTCAAAAAGTATATTTTCGTGCCGGTCTGTAATTTTCTCAATGGTATGACCTTCAAGAGATTCAGAGCCTTTCACCATTTTTCCGTAGGCACTCACCATTTCATAAAGAGAAATAGAGGTAGAACCAAGGGCAAGAGAAGGAACAGGTTTAGCGTGACTCGAAATTCCAAATGTGTCCAATGTTTTTACCAGCTTGTCGGGCCCAATATCCATGTTGGTGGCTACAGCATAAATATTGTCAGAAACCGCCAGTGCCTGAGCCATTGTAATCGGTTTGTCCGCATACTGGTCCCCAAAGTTGGTTGGACTGTAGACTTTTCCGTTATCTCCTATTTGAAAATCGGTCGGTTTACTTTCGATCATCGTGACCGGCGAGTAGCCTTCTGCCAGCGCGGCGTAATATAGAAATGGTTTAATGGTCGATCCTACCTGGCGTTTAGCCTGTGTAGCTCGATTATAAGCACTGGTTTCATAATCACGGCCGCCGATCAGAGCGGTAATGGCACCGTTATGACTGTTCATAATTTCAGCAGCTATTTGGATATCTTCCTCTGCTGAAATATGGCGGTCAATCTGTTTTTCAAGAGTCTTCTGATGATCTTCGATGAGCGTGGTGTGAATGTGATAGCCTCCTGTTTTAACTTCCTCTGCCGTAATACCTAGAATTCTGGCAGCCTCTGCGACGACTTGGTCCTGAAAGTATGGAGCAGCTTCTTTGTCGGAACTGTCAGAGTGCTCCGAGTAAACAAGACTGGCTTCTACTGCTTCATTTTTTTCAGAAGAAGTAATAAATCCGCTTTTCTCCATTTCACCCAAGATCAATTTTTGGCGTGATGCCGCGTTCTCTGCATTGTTCAGAGGAGAATAATAGCTCGGACCTTTTGGGACGCCTGCAAGCATAGAGGCTTCCGTCAGCGTTAATTCTTCTGCGTTCTTATTAAAGTAATAACGGCTCGCTGCTTCAATTCCATAGGCTCCATGACCATAGTAGATCGTGTTTAAGTAGCCTTCCAGAATTTCATCTTTATTATAAAAGATCTCCAGTCTGAGGGCATAGAGAGCCTCTTGGATTTTTCGTTTCCACGTTTTATCATGAGATAAATAAAGATTACGAGCATACTGCTGAGTAATGGTGCTGGCTCCTTCCACCATTCTCATTTGTTTAAGGTCGGTTAAAGCAGCACCAGCAATCCGCTTGAAATCAAAGCCGAAATGTTCGTAAAATCGACGGTCCTCGATAGCAATCGTCGCTTCTTTAATGGCATCCGGCATTTCATCTACGGTAATCCAGTACCGTTCTTCCGCTCCATGATCTTCCCCAATAATATTCTCTCCCTGACTATAATAAACCGTATTCTGCTCAGTCATTAGAGAGGGAGGGCCCTGGGTAATGGCGAATCCTAGGACAAACAAAATTCCGGCTCCTGTTAATACAAGGCCGATCAATGTCCATTTGAGCGCTCGCTTTGACCAGCGGTATGTCGTTCGTATAAAAAGGATCATTCTTCTAGACTCCCAACTGTTAAGAATGAATAAAGACTGCTATTATTATGTGAGAATACGTAGTAAAATAAACCTCTCATGACGAATTATGTAATAGAGAACTATGGATATACAAAGGAGAATGCATAGATGAGCACGTGGTTTACTGAGAAGCAAACAGAAAATTTCGGAATTACGGCTAAAGTTAAACAGTCCCTTCATAATGAAAAAACAGATTTTCAAGAGTTAGAAATGCTTGAGACAGAAGAGTGGGGCAACATGCTGGTGCTCGACGACATGGTTATGACCACGGAAAAAGATGAATTTGTTTACCATGAGATGCTTGCCCATGTGCCGCTCCACACCCACCCGAGTCCGAAACAGGTTCTGGTAGTAGGCGGCGGAGATGGCGGTGTGATTCGTGAAGTACTGAAGCATGAAAGTGTTGAAAAAGCCACACTTGTAGAAATTGACGGCAAAGTTATTGAATACTCCAAACAATATCTGCCTTCTATTGCCGGTGCTCTGGACGATGAGCGGGTAGAGGTTAAGGTGGCAGATGGCTTCATGCACATTGCGGAAAGCGAACGCGCTTATGACGTCATTATGGTAGATTCTACGGAACCGGTGGGTCCTGCTGTTAATCTATTTTCAAAAGGCTTCTATGAAGGGATTGCGAAAGCGTTAAAAGAAGACGGAATCTTCGTGGCTCAGACTGATAACCCCTGGTTCAAGGCTGAGTTAATTCGACAGGTTTACGGAGATGTAAAAGAAACATTTCCGATCACCAAAGTGTACACGGCCAATATACCAACGTACCCAAGCGGTCTTTGGACGTTTACTATGGGGAGTAAGATCTATGATCCTCTTCAGGTTCCTGCTCATCGGTTTGCAGAGATGGAAACGAAGTATTATACAGAGGAGCTTCACCAGGCCTGTTTTGCTTTACCAAAATTCGTTAAAGACTTGACGAAAGGGTGAGTTCGATGAGATTTGATGAAGCCTATTCGGGAAAAGTGTTTATCATGAGCCGGGCTTCCGAACAGGAAGCGGATGCCGTAATTTACGGGATGCCAATGGACTGGACAGTCAGCTTCCGTCCGGGCTCCCGATTTGGTCCGAGCCGCATCCGCGAAGCCTCGATTGGCCTTGAAGAATATAGTCCTTATCTGGATAGACATTTAGAGGAAATCAAGTACCACGATGCAGGTGATTTGCTGCTCCCATTTGGGAATCCCCAGAAAAGTATTGATATTATTGAAGGCTATATGGATGAACTTTTAGAGAAAGGGAAAATACCTTTCGGACTAGGCGGCGAGCATCTGGTCACATGGCCAGTCCTAAAAGCGATGTACAGGAAATATCCAGAGCTTGCTGTCCTTCATATTGATGCTCATGCTGACCTCAGGGAGGAATATGAAGGCGAGACGCTATCCCATTCCACTCCTGTTAGAAAAGCGTGCGAGCTGATCGGAGCTGAAAATGTGTATTCGTTTGGCATCCGCTCAGGGATGAGAGAAGAGTTTCAATATGCGGAAGAAAGCGGGATGTTTATGGCGAGATATGAAGTGCTTGAGCCTTTGAAAAAAGTTCTTCCGAAACTTTCTGGACGTCCTGTTTATGTAACCATTGATATTGATGTGCTTGATCCTGCTTATGCTCCGGGAACGGGGACAGCAGAAGCAGGAGGGATTTCCTCTAAGGAGCTTCTTGCTTCCATTCATGAGATTGCAGGCAGCGATTTAAACGTGGTAGGGGCAGACCTTGTTGAAGTGGCTCCCGCTTATGACCCGACAGAAAAGACTCCGATTGCTGCCAGTAAATTCTTACGCGAAATGCTTTTGGGGTTTGTAAAATAAATGATAGAATGAAACAGCCGCTATGATTTTTCATAGGGGCTTTTCTATATGAGATGAATAAAGGAGCGCTTCTTTTGGATAAAAAGATTATAGGCATTACGCTTACGTATGCCATTATCATGATGAGTCTAATTCTTGTAACGTTTATAGGGGAATGGAACCCTTCAGGATATAGTTATTCGCTTAGTAATGAGACACTTACAATAGAAAAAGGACTATTTTCTAAAGAAACCACTGAAATTGCTATCAAAGATCGAATAGATCAAGCAATCAGCTTTTCGTTATCCATCTCCGAGGAGAATCAGCAGTGGAGAATGGATGTCATTGTTATTGGACTGTTGCTGCCGTTTCTATTGTTATTGTTTGTTCCGGACCGGCGTCCTTTTAAAAAACAACTATCCTATCCCTGGTTTGCGCTGATTGTCGCAGCACTTGTCGTGTTATACGCAAGTTACAGTGTACCTGCCCATATCACGGAGATTAGTGATATCCAAAATCAGGTGGAAACGTTGGTTCAAGAGTAACGAAGCCAAGGGATGCTCTTGCGTTTTTGTGAATGAATTCTTATAATAAACAAGTTATAGTGTACGTAAACCCTTTGGAGGGAGGACGAAGAAATGACAAGTAATGCTAAGGACATCCAGGTGCAGCTCGTTACGGAAATCAGAGACACGGATCGCAAAGAGACGATGGAAGTAAACGAAGCCGGTCAGTTTTTTGCGCGTGGCCAGACTCAGGTAATTACTTTTACAGAACATCCTGATGAAGGAGATCCTGTAAATACGATGATCACCGTTAAGCCAGGGCATGTCAGCATAAAACGAAGTGGCGGTATAGATATGCGTCAGGTTTTTCAGCCTGAAGTAGAAACAGAGAATTTATATCATCATACTTATGGTGATTTCCATATGAAAACTTATACAGAAGAAATGGAGTTCAGTTCCCTTGATGAAGCAATGGGCGGCCGATTATTTCTTCATTATCAGATGACGTTGAATCATGAAGTAACGCAGGATCATCGCTTGACATTGACGTTTGAGGAGGAGAGTGAATCATGAATATCGTTGAACAAATGGAAGAAAATCTGAAGAAAGAAATCGTCCGCGCCGTGCTTTCTGCTGAGCTTGCCGGGGAAGAGGAAATGCCGGAGGTTGTATTAGAGCAGCCAAAGGATAAAGCTCACGGCGATTATGCAACAAACATGGCGATGCAGCTCGCCAGAATAGCAAAGAAGAATCCGCGTGCGATTGCTTCAGAACTTGTTGAACAATTTGATCGATCACAGGCCTCAATAGAAAAGATAGAAATTGCAGGTCCAGGCTTTATTAATTTCTATATGAACAATCAGTACTTGACTGAACTGGTTCCTTCCATTCTGGAAGCGGACAGTCAGTATGGCCGCAGCGAAAGTGGGAAAGGTCATAGGATTCAAGTGGAATTTGTATCCGCTAACCCGACTGGGACCTTGCACCTTGGGCACGCAAGGGGAGCAGCAGTAGGGGACTCTTTATGCAACGTGCTGGATGCTGCAGGCTACGATGTTTCCAGAGAGTACTATATTAATGATGCCGGGAACCAAATGGCTAATCTTGCTCTTTCTGTAGAAGCACGCTACATGCAGGCATTAGGGAAAGAATGGGAGATGCCGGAAGATGGATATCATGGTCGTGATATCGTAGAACTAGGAAGGAAGCTTGCTTCGGAAGAGGGAGAGAAATGGGCAGAAGAATCTGCACAGGATCGTTTGAAGTTCTTCCGTGAGTATGGTTTGCAATATGAACTGAATAAGATTAAGACGGATCTGGAAGAATTTAGAGTACCTTTTGATGAATGGTTCTCAGAAACTTCGCTATATGAAGGCGACCGGATTGATAATGCGCTGCAGGTTCTGAAAGAAAAAGACTTTGTCTATGAAAAGGACGGAGCTACCTGGTTTGAGACAACGAAATTCAGTGATGATAAAGATCGCGTCCTCATTAAAAATGATGGCACGTACACTTATCTGACGCCGGATATCGCTTATCACAAAAACAAACTGGACCGCGGGTTTGATACACTTATCAATATTTGGGGTGCCGATCATCATGGATATATTCCACGTATGAAAGCAGCGATTCAAGCCCTGGGCTATGATGAAGATACGCTTGAGGTGGAGATTATCCAAATGGTCAACCTCTTCCAGAATGGCGAAAAAGTGAAGATGAGCAAGCGTACTGGAAAAGCTGTTACCCTTCGTGAATTGATGGAGGAAGTTGGTATTGACGCGATGCGTTATTTCTTCTCCATGCGTTCCAGTGATTCACACCTGGATTTTGATATGGACCTGGCCCGCTCAGAATCTAATGAAAATCCTGTTTATTATGTACAGTACGCTCACGCCCGCATATGTACGATGCTGAAACAGGCAGAGGAAAAGGGACTGACGGATGATACGTTTAACGGAAGTCTGTTAACAGCTGAAAAAGAAGAAGATCTACTAAAAAGGCTTGGTGAATTTCCGCAGCTGGTCGCAGACGCTGCAGAAAAAAGAACCCCTCACCGTGTGACTCAGTATGCATTTGATCTGGCATCTAATCTTCACAGTTTTTACAATGCGGAGAAAGTACTCGATCAGGAAAATCCAGAACTTACAGCTTCACGACTTTCACTAATGAAAGCTGTTCGAATTACTCTGAGCAATGCGCTGAAAATCATCGGCGTTTCAGCACCAGAACAGATGTAAGTTCATAAAATGACTAAAGGGCGTCTTCGCATAAAAAAAGAGCAGGGCGCTCTTTTTTTTGTGACATTCTTTGCCTCAGTACTTATGTATGCATAAAGCCGTCTGGTTCATTGATAAAATAGGAACAATACAGGTTGGTAATGAAAGAAAGCATGAAGGATAGATGTTGAAAAGGAGGACGAGCATGTGAAAGAAATTATTTTAGCGTTAGTCACTGGTTTAGTCGTTGGCATTGTATTTGCAGCTTTAAAACTTCCGATTCCAGCTCCGCCTGCACTGGCTGGAGTAGCTGGAATCGTTGGTATTTACTTAGGTTTTAAAGTTATGTTGTGGATGGGACCCGTGTTTACGGAAATCTTTAAATAAATTAAAGTAAAGGTCGCAGCTTTGCTGCGATCTTTTCATTGATTTTAGTACTTAGAGAGCGGTTTTTAAGCCAGCTTTCATCAAATGGTACGGCATCTTTCATATCTTGAAAATAACCTTCACGAACAGCAGCGATAAACGTTTTGTCATAAACGTAAGTATTCACTTCTTTATTTAAAAAGAAGCTTCTTCTGTCGAAATTAGCAGTACCAATATCCGCAAATCCCCCATCCACTATGATTACTTTCGAATGGTAAAATCCTGCATCAAAAAATTTAATATGGGCTCCTTTTTGATAAAGCTCGTTTAGAAAAACGATGCCGGCTTCCTTAACAAACGGGTGGTCCGATTTCATAGGGACTAAGATGTGTAGTTCAATCCCATTTTTTAAAGCATTTTTTAATGAATGAAGCAGTTTAGGGGTAGGAATGAAGTAAGGCGTTCCTATTATAATTTCTTTTGAAGCAGAGCGGATTATCCGGTTGAATTCTTCCGCTACACCAAGTCCATCCGAGTCAAGGACAGATACTTTCTTCCCTTCAGGGTGACTTATTTTTATGGTTGTTAACTTCTCCCCAGTGTATTCATACCAGTCTTTTATGAACACAGCATGCAGTTTCTCCACAACTTCACCCGTATAGCGCAAATGGTAATCACGCCAGTCTCCAAATTTAGGGTTATGGCCAGTATAGTTGCTCCCCACATTGAACCCTCCGATATAGGCGATCTTTCCATCAATCACTGTAATTTTTCGGTGGTTTCTCCTATTTAAATGATAGAAAAACAAAGGAAAACTGGGTTTTTCAGCAAATGCAAAGTGTACACCTGCCTCTTTAAGTTCATTCCTTATCTGTTTATTGATTTGGTAGCAGCCCAGACGATCACCAAGCAGGTGGACGGGTACTCCTTCCTGTGCCTTTTTCTTTAATATGTCTAAAAATTTTCTGCTAAGTTCATCCTGATCGATGATAAAAAAACTGATGTCGACTCTTACTTTAGCTTCAGAAATATCCTGAAAGAATGCTTCAAAGAGCGTTAATCCATTAGAAAAAAGTTCATATTGACCGTGTGTTTCTGCAGTATTTATCGGATATCCTGTTTTTTTGTGGGATATTTGTCCCATTTTAAAATCTGAAATTAACAGTAAAATAAAGGTAGTGATACTAATCAGTATAATTACGACTATCATGTTTCCGCCTCCCAATGCCAACTGTCACTTAGTCTTCCCATATGACTTCTTTTCAATAGGAAAAAAATGAAAACATGTTGACTGAATGCTCATTCATAATTTATAGTAAAGCTATAAGATTCAGAAATTTCTAAGTTTCTGATCAGATAAAAATGGAGAATCGCATCTGCGATAACAACCAAGAGGGGGAGAACAAATGAATCCGTTGTTACTTGCAAACTGGATTTTGTTCCTTGGCGTTACGATTTATGGATTATACTTATTTGTAAGCGTTGTCCGTACACGTATCGCTTATATTAAGATGGGGAAGAAATTTGAGTTTGATGGCAAGATTAAAAGACGCCTGCAGAAGATTGGGATTTATGTATTTGGTCAAAAGAAACTATTAAAGGACAAGAAATCCGGAGCGATCCACGTTATGATGTTCTACGGTTTTATTCTTGTTCAGTTTGGGGCCATTGATTTTATTTGGAAAGGACTGGCTCCTGACTCGCATTTGCCGCTTGGTCCGTTTTATCCAGGGTTTACATTTTTCCAGGAAATTGTAACGCTAACGATTATTGTAGCTGTGATCTGGGCGTTTTACCGCCGTTATATAGAAAAACTGGTCCGTTTGAAGAGAAGTTTCAAAGCAGGACTTGTACTTATTTTTATTGGAACATTGATGGTTACTGTTCTTGTAGGGAGTGGTATGGGAATAATCTGGCACGGCCATGAAGGAGCCTGGACAGAACCTGTTGCGACGTTAATTGCAAACGCTTTCGCATGGCTTCCTCCGGCAGCTGCTGCTACTGTATTCTTTATTATGTGGTGGATTCACCTGCTTATCCTGCTTACTTTCCTAGTGTACGTGCCGCAATCCAAGCATGCGCACTTGCTGGCAGCACCGGTCAATGTATTCTTAAGCCGTGAAGATCCTCCGGGCAAACTGAAACCTATTAATTTTGAAATGGATGAAGAAGCAGACGAAGAAGATGTTTCCTTTGGTGTTGGTAAAATTGAAGAACTGAACCAACTCCAAATGATTGACCTGTATGCCTGTGTAGAGTGTGGACGCTGTACCAATGTCTGTCCTGCTTCAGGATCAGGTAAAATGCTCTCACCAATGGATTTACTTATTAAAATGAGAGATCATTTGACGGAAAAAGGTGCCGCTGTCACGGGTCAGTCGCCCTGGGTTCCTGCTTATGCTTTCTCAGGTACCGAGGGAAATACATTAGCTCAAATGGCGCGCAGTAAGGGTACAGATGAAGTGGCAGCTACCATGGAAGCCGTCAACAACAAAAACTTAATTGGCGATGTCATTACAGAGGAAGAATTATGGGCCTGTACCACGTGCCGTAACTGTGAAGATGCCTGCCCAGTAATGAATGAACACGTCGATAAAATCATCGACCTGCGCCGTTACCTTGTTCTTACAGAAGGAAAAATGGATCCGGACGGTCAAAGAGCGATGATGAATATTGAACGCCAGGGGAATCCATGGGGGCTTTCCAAGAAGGAAAGAGAAGACTGGAGAAGCCTTGATGAAGAAGCTCATATCCCTACAGTAAAAGAACTGAAGAAATCAGGAGAAGAATTCGAATATCTTTTCTGGGTTAGTTCGATGGGTTCTTACGATAACCGCAGTCAGAAAATCGCCGTAGCATTTGCTAAGCTGATGAATAAAGCCGGCATTAAATTTGCGATTCTCGGTAATAAAGAGCAGAACTCTGGTGATACAGCACGCCGCATGGGCAACGAGTTTCTGTTCCAGGAACTGGCTGAGAAAAATATGAAAGAATTTGAAAAGAATGATGTGAAAAAAATCATTACCATTGACCCCCATGCTTATAACATTTTCAAGAATGAGTATCCGGATTTTGGTCTTGAAGCGGAAGTTTATCACCATACGGAAATGCTTTCTGAATGGTTGAAAGAAGGACGCCTGAAGCCTGAAGGTGTAGTGAATGAGAAGATCACCTACCACGATAGCTGTTACTTGGGCCGTTACAACGAAGTGTACCAGCCGCCTCGCGAAGTACTTGAAATGATTCCAGGCGTAGAGGTTGTCGAAATGAAGCGTAATCGATCCAATGGAATGTGCTGTGGAGCTGGCGGAGGCATGATGTGGATGGAAGAAAAATCAGGAAACCGTGTTAACGTAGCTCGTACAGAACAGGCTCTTGAAGTAGAACCAACGATGATTTCAAGTGGATGTCCATTCTGTCTTACCATGTTATCGGATGGCACTAAAGCCAAAGAAGTGGAAGAAGAAGTGAGCACAATGGATATAGCAGAGATTCTGGCCAAATCCATTTTTGAATCAACAGAAGAAAAGACAGCGTAAGTACTTTGAATATCTCGTCATTTATCGGAAAAAAATTATGAAAATTGTGGAAAGTGTACACTAATTTAGGTACACTTTCCTTATGAGGACAAATTGAGCGAGCGTTCAATCGCCAATTTTGAAAGCGTTATCACAAAGAGGAGGAATTTAAAAATGCGTAAAACAGTAATCGTGTCAGGGGCTCGTACTCCATTTGGAAAATTCGGGGGCGCTCTTGCTCCTTTAACAGCTTCCCAGCTTGGAGGCATCGTGATTAAAGAGGCTTTAGAGCGTGCTGGATACAAAGGTGAAGAAGTAGATGAAGTCATCATGGGGAGCGTTTTACAGGGAGGACAGGGACAGTTGCCATCCCGCCAGGCCGCGCGTGAAGCAGGAATTCCGTGGCACGTGAAAACAGAGACAGTCAACAAGGTGTGCGCTTCTGGAATGCGGAGTGTAACGATGGCTGATCAGTTCATCCGTTTAGGCGAAGAGGATGTCATCGTAGCTGGCGGAATGGAAAGCATGAGCAATGCTCCTTATTTCATGCCAAAAGCACGCTGGGGATTACGCATGGGGGACGCTCCTGTTAAAGATATGATGGTACACGATGGTCTTACCTGTTCATTTGAAAATGTGCATATGGGTAACTACGGAAACCGTACAGCTGAAGAATTCGAGTTAACACGTGAAGCTCAGGATGAGTGGTCGTATAACAGTCATCAGCGCGCAGCCCAGGCTATTGAAAACGGAACGATGAGTGAAGAAATCGTGTCTGTAGAAGTGCCGCAGCGAAAAGGGGACCCGATTGTGGTCGATACAGATGAAGCACCACGAAAAAATACAACTGTAGAAGCTCTTTCTAAACTGCGACCAGTGTTCGACAAAAATGGAACGATTACGGCTGGTAACGCGCCAGGTGTCAACGATGGAGCATGCGCGATGCTCCTCATGTCTGATGAAAAAGCAAACGAACTAGGGCTGGAATCCCTGGCCACCGTCCTTGCCCATGATGAAATTGCCGTGGAAGCTCAAGACTTCCCTCAAACCCCGGGTATGGTCATTAATAAACTATTGAAAAAAGCAGGAAAATCCATAGAAGATATTGATTTATTTGAAGTGAATGAAGCATTTGCAGCAGTGTCCTTAGCTAGTGGGAAAATTGCCGGTCTTGATCCGGAGAAAGTAAATGTAAACGGAGGGGCTGTAGCACTTGGACATCCGATCGGTGCAAGCGGAGCTCGAATCTTACTTACGCTTGCTTATGAATTGAAGCGCCGCGGAGGCGGCCTTGGAATTGCAGCTATTTGTTCCGGCGGCGGCCAGGGCGATGCCGTATTAATCGAAGTGCCAAAGGCATAAAGGAGGGACTACTGAATGTCAATTAACAAAGTCATGGTCATCGGTGCAGGTCAAATGGGCGCGGGTATTGCACAGGTATTTGCCCAATCAGGCCTGTATGTAAAGTTGAACGATTTAAATCAGGACGCTCTGAATAATGGGTTAGATGGAATCAAAAAAAGGCTGGATCGAGCTGTGGAAAAAGGAAAGTTGTCGACTGAAGGTAAAAATGAGTTAGTCGAAAGACTTTCAGGCACTACAGATATGAACGAAGCATCTGACTGTGATCTCGTTGTCGAAGCTGTGGTTGAAAATATGGATATAAAAACAAAAGTATTCAAGAGTCTGGATGAAATTATGCCTGATCACGCCATCTTAGCTTCGAATACATCATCGCTTCCTATTACTGAGATTGCAGCAGCAACGAAACGTCCTTCTCAGGTTATTGGAATGCATTTTATGAATCCAGTACCGGTAATGAAGCTGGTTGAAATCATCCGTGCCATCCAGACCAGTGACGAAACGTATCAAGCGATCGAAGATTTAACGAAAAAAATAAATAAGTCACCGGTTGAAGTTGAAGACTTTCCTGGTTTTGTTTCTAACCGGATTTTGATGCCTATGATTAATGAGGCCATATATACCGTTCACGAAGGTGTAGCATCTCCGGAAGATGTGGACACAGTGATGAAGCTTGGGATGAACCATCCAATGGGTCCTTTGACTTTGGCAGATTTTATCGGTCTCGATACGTGTCTGTATATCATGGAAGTCCTCCACGAGGGATTCGGGGACAGCAAGTACCGGCCGTGCCCACTGCTTCGTAAGTATGTAAAAGCAGGCTGGCTTGGCAAGAAATCGGGTCGAGGTTTTTACAGCTACGAATAACAGGTGAAGGAGACGGTGACGATGAATTTAACGTTTACAGATGAACAAGAGATGATGCGGAAGATGGTCCGTGATTTTGCTGAAAATGAGGTGGCTCCCGCGGTTGAACGTATGGAGAGGGAGGATCGTTTTCCTTCCGAGCTGATCCCGAAGATGGGGGAGCTTGGCTTAATGGGAATTCCTATTCCCGAGAAATACGGCGGAGCGGAAATGGATTATATATCTTATATTATAGCTATCCATGAGATCTCTAAGGTGAGTGCAACTCTTGGCGTCATTTTATCTGTTCATACGTCTGTAGGAACAAATCCGATTCTATATTTCGGTACGGAAGAGCAGAAGGATAAATACATTCCGAAGCTTGCAAGCGGCGAGTACTTAGGTGCTTTTGCCCTGACCGAACCGAGTGCAGGGTCAGATGCTGGCAGTCTTAGAACGCGTGCTGTAAACAAAGGAGACCATTATCTTTTAAATGGATCGAAGGTATTCATTACCAATGGCGGTCATGCGGATACATTTATCGTGTTTGCCCGTACGAACCCTGATATTCCGAGTGGTAAAGGGTTAAGTGCTTTTATCATTGAACGGGATACGCCCGGATTTTCGATTGGTAGAGCAGAGAAGAAAATGGGTATGCACGGTTCAAGCACGGTAGAGTTAAATTTTGATCAATGCAAAGTTCCTGTTTCACAACTTCTTGGTGAAGAGGGCGAAGGTTATAAAATCGCCTTATCAAATTTAAATATGGGGAGAATCGGAATTGCTGCCCAGTCGCTCGGTATTGCAGAAGCAGCTTATGAGCATGCTGTTGCCTACGCGAAGGAACGCGAGCAGTTCGGACGACCCATTGCCAAACACCAGGGAGTTTCGTTTAAGCTCGCTGATATGGCTACAGAAGTAGAGGCTTCTAAACTTCTTGTTTATCATGCGGCCTCATTGCAAGCAGCAGGAGTAAAATGTGGAAAAGAAGTATCAATGGCTAAATTGATGTCTTCCAAGACGGCAGTCAAGACAGCGATTGAAGCTGTACAGGTTCACGGAGGATATGGGTATACAGAAGATTACGCAGTAGAGCGCTTTTTCAGGGATGCCAAAGTTTGCGAAATTTACGAAGGAACAAGTGAAATACAGCGCATCGTGATAAGCAATCACTTGATTAGAGACTGAGGGGGAAACGAGAATGAATTTTACGCTGACAGAAGAACAAGAAATGCTGAGAAAAATGGTAAGAGACTTTGCCAAAAATGAAGTAGAACCTACGGCAGCAGAACGTGATGAAGAAGAACGGTTTGATCGTGAAATTTTCGATAAAATGGCGGAGCTTGGATTAACAGGGATTCCATGGCCGGAAGAGTATGGGGGAATCGGTTCTGACTTCGTAAGCTACGCGATCGCTGTTGAGGAATTGTCACGTATTTGCGCTTCTACAGGGGTCACGTTGTCTGCTCATATATCATTAGCCAGCTGGCCTATTTATAAGTTTGGGAATGAAGAACAGAAGAAAACCTACCTTTCCCAGCTCGCAACTGGAGAAAAACTAGGCGCTTATGCACTATCAGAACCTGGAGCCGGAAGTGACGTTTCCTCCATGAAAACTCAAGCGAAATTAGACGGCGACCACTATGTGCTGAATGGGAATAAAGTGTGGATTACAAACGGTGGAGTGGCAGATATTTATATCGTATTTGCAAAGACCGACCCAGAAGCAGGAGGACGCGGGGTCAGCGGTTTTATCGTGGAGAAGGGAACGCCTGGATTTTCGTTTGGTAAGAAAGAGAAAAAGCTTGGTATCCGTTCTTCACCAACGACCGAACTTATCTTTGAAGATTGTAAAATTCCTAAAGAAAACCTGCTCGGAAAAGAGGGAGAAGGTTTTAAAATTGCGATGATGACCTTGGATGGTGGACGAAATGGAATAGCTGCTCAGGCAGTAGGGATCGCCCAGGGAGCATTAGATGAAGCTGTCGCCTACGCAAAAGATCGAGAGCAATTCGGCAAGCCGATTGCGAAGCTTCAGGGCATTTCTTTTAAATTAGCCGACATGGCAACAGAGATTGAAGCGGCCCGGCTGCTTACTTACCAAGCCGCTTACTTTGAATCAGAAGGACTCCCTTATTCGAAAGCTTCTGCCATGGCAAAATTGTATGCAGGCGATGCAGCGATGAGAATTACAACAGAGGCTGTGCAAGTACATGGCGGCTATGGATATACCAAGGATTACCCTGTGGAACGTTATATGCGTGATGCGAAAATTACGCAGATTTATGAAGGAACGCAGGAGATCCAGCGTCTTGTAATCGGCCGAATGGTCAGCAGCTAATGAAAAAAGCTTCAAGCGGAAAGGGGCTGTCCCATGCATCCAATAGCAGAACGAATACAAAAACAGGATATGCGAGCCCTTGCCCGCGCTATCACTCTTGTAGAAAACGATGATGACCAGAAATTAACCTTAATGAGCGATATCTTTTCCATTAAAAAATCAGCTCATTACATCGGAATTACCGG
>NZ_JBAPTY010000045.1:0-3774 GCF_049282395.1 Halobacillus sp.
GCTTTTTACAAGCTTTTTACCACACTATAGCTCTCGAATCTCCAGAAAATCATTCCGCTTAGGAAAAATCAGCGTAAACGTCGTGCCCTCTCCAAGTTTAGAATCGACCTCTATGTTCATGTTCAGGGAGTCGGCAGCTTTACGAGTTAAGTACAGCCCCATCCCGGTGGCGGCATGATCATGGTGAGCGGTCGTCGACGTAAACCCTTTATCAAAAATCCTCGGCAGATCTCTTGCGTCAATTCCTCGTCCCGAATCGGTGACAGCCAGACTGGTTTGTCCATTTTCATCGAAGCTGCGTACCATAATTTCAGAGGCTTCGCTGTATTTAACCGCATTGGTGAGAAGCTGCCGGAGCATAAAGGCGAGCCACTTGCTGTCAGATAAAACGGACGCCACTTCCAAATCGATATCAAAGCCGATCCCTTTTTGAATACACCAGGATTGCAGGGTCTTCAATTCTGAGAAAATCAGCGGCTCCAGATGAATCTCCTCCATGTATAAATCATTTTCGATAAAAGGCATCCGCTTTTTATGTAACTGCTGATCGAGCAGCAAGTGAATTCGCAGCCATTCGTAGGTGAGCTGGGACCGTGTTTTCTGGTCGCTGATGCGATCAAAGATTAAGTGCATCGACGTGAGCGGGGTTTTGACTTCATGAATCCAGGCGAGCATATCGTCTTTTTCCTGTTCCAACAGCGAATGATTGTGGGAGGATTCCTTTTTTAACCGTTCCATTTGCTCCACCATAGTTGTTTCGATGATTTTTTCAAACGGGCTTTCTCCATCGGGAATCGTGGTCACATCGAGATTGGCTGCTCTGTCGTTCATCTCTCTGTAAAATCGGGTTTCCTTCTGGTACCGGATAAATAAAAAAATCAGAAACAGGACCGATGATAAAAACGTGTAATAATAGATCGAGTTTAGCGCTAGATTCGTATCTACATAGGCGATCAGCAGCGCGAGAAGCTGAAGGATAAGAAAGAAACCAATCCAGCTGATTCTTTCCAGGAGAAATTTCCGGATCATGATTCGGCCTTTTCGACGGCCGTATAGCCCTGTCCGACTTTTGTCTGAATCGAACCACCAAGACCGAGGTCGGATAGCTTTTTCCTTAAGCGATTCACATTCACCGTGAGCGTGTTATCACTGACAAATCGCTCATCCTCCCACAAGCTTGTAATCAAATCCTCACGGCTGACGATTTTGTTTTTCCGTTCCACGAGTAATTTCAGGATGAACACTTCGTTTTTCGTGAGCTCAATGGTTTGCTCATTGTATTGAATCCGGTTCCGCTCATAATCGATAGTCGCACCAAGCCACGTTTTCAGCGCGGGAGGTTCCGCATTATAATTATACACACGCCGGAGCACGGCCTGGATTTTGGCAATTAAGACTTCAAAGTGAAAAGGTTTCTGTACAAAATCATCGGCCCCCAGGTTCATGGACATGACCATATCCGTTGGGTGGTCGCGGGAAGATAGAAAGATAATCGGGACGTTGGAATGTTCCCGGATCATGCGGCACCAGTGGAACCCATCATACTTGGGAAGCTGGATATCGATAATCACGAGATGCGGCATGGTGGCCGTGAATTCTTCCATCACTTTTGTGAAATCCGCAATCCCATGCACCTGGTAGGACCACTGGGATAACCGGTCTTTCATTTCTGTAAATAGGGTCGCATCATCTTCGACCAATAGGATTTTAAACACAAGGAGTCACCACTCTTTTCCATTTTACTGATTAAAGAAAGTATAGCAAAAATCGGGGCAGGGGCTATAGAGATGGAGCGGGATTTTTAACGGGAATGTTATTCAGTTGTTAGATAACCATCCGATGACAAGCTGAAGAAGTAGATAGGTAACGAGTGCCAGGGCTATATTGACTGGTATGCTGAAAGTGTTATATAAATAAGGACCCATAGCTATAGAGGCCAGTACAAAGATAAAACTGGCGATATCTCTATTCTTTTCTTTATTTGTTCTCGCGGTTTTCCTTGGTGCCATAATTATTCCTCCAAGTACCATAAATCATCCGGTAAGTGTCATGATCAACACGAGAAGTAACATCGATCCCGTTGCGCACATAAACAGAAAGCCGTTGATTTTCCTCTCCTCTTCGAAATATAATCGATATCCTTGGGTCAACGCGAAGATCATGCTGCCTGTTGACCAGTAAGCTGATAGAGAGCCGAAATCACCACTTACTACATCCATAATAAATAGAATAGTAGAGAGGATCATCACGATTTGTCCTAAGTTCTTTACGAACCTGTTCACTTAAATAACCTCCCCTTGTATGTGCAAGCTAACCTAACACTGCTGAAGATCTTTGATTCCATTCATTGTATATAACAAAAATACCATATTATTACAATTAAGAAAAAAGAGGCGTCCATACGATCCTATAGAAAATACAATTTGGATCTTTTTCGCTGATCCATTCACGAACCTTTATTCAAATTTTCTAAAAAATGGAGACCTGACTCTTTAAAAGTCCAGCCGTTCCACGTACAATGAATACTAATATCTAATCCTTTGTTCATTTAAAGAATAGATGTAAACAAAGACAGGAAAAGGAGATTTGTCCTATGACTCGATCATTAACTACTGTAGAAAGTCGCCTTAGAAAGCAAAAACCGGATAGCGGCCAGATCCCTTTTGGCCGAACATTTACGGACCATATGTTTGTGATGGATTATGAAGAGAGCAAAGGGTGGCATGAGCCGCGGATCGTTCCCTATGAACCACTGACCCTTGATCCTGCTGCCATGATTTTTCATTACGGCCAGACCGTATTTGAGGGCTTGAAAGCCTATCGCACCGATGACGGTCGTGTACTATTGTTCAGACCTGAAAAAAACTTTGAGCGTTTGAATCTTTCCAGCGAACGTTTGAGCATTCCGCCGATTGATGAAGAAGCAGTCATGGATTACTTGAAAGAGCTGGTCCATTTGGAAAGGGACTGGGTGCCGGAATTTGAAGGCACGTCCTTATATATCCGTCCGTTCATTATAGCGACGGAACCGAGTCTTGCTGTGGCACCTTCGAAGATGTATAAGTTTATGATTATTCTTTCACCGGTAGGTCCTTATTTTTCAGGCGGCATTCGTCCGGTCACGATTAACGTCGAAGAAGAATTTACGCGTGCGGTGAAAGGCGGAACCGGAATGGCGAAAACGGCCGGCAACTACTCCTCCGGCTATCAGGCGCAGGCGAAAGCGAGCAAGGAAGGGAATGCCGATGTACTCTGGCTCGACGGTGTCGAGAAGCGCTACATTGAAGAGGTCGGCAGTATGAATATCTTTTTCAAGATTGATGGAGAGATCGTGACGCCGGCTTTAAGTGGAAGCATTCTTAGAGGGATTACCCGTACCTCCATTCTTGAACTACTGAAAGAGTGGGGCTGGACGGTAAATGAGAGAAGAATCTCGATTGATGAACTGTATCAGTACTATGAAGAAGGTAAATTGGAAGAAGCCTTTGGCGCAGGTACCGCTGCTGTCATTTCTCCGGTAGGGGAATTCAATTGGCTTGGTAAGAAGATGGTTATCAATGATCATGAGATCGGGCCGGTAGCACAGAAGCTCTATGATACTGTAACCGGAATTCAGCGAGGAAGAAAAGAAGACGACCACGGATGGACCGTCGAAGTCTAAAGCCCATATACAAATACAAATTATTCCACCTCAGGTCATCCAATATTTGGATGACCTGAGGTGGAGTTTTTTTACTCTTCTTTCTTTTGGGTTATTTCATATAGTTGCGGATG
>NZ_JBAPTY010000046.1:0-5437 GCF_049282395.1 Halobacillus sp.
ATTTTTTCCTATTCTATTACCTTTATTTTCATCGTCATGCTTTTAAGTGCCCTTTCAATTGAAATTGGACCACTGCTCGCGGGAGCCGGAATTGTTGGTCTTGCCATTGGCTTCGGTGCTCAGGGACTGGTTTCCGATATTGTGACCGGTTTTTTCCTATTATCCGAGCGGCAGGTTGAAGTGGGAGATTACGTAACAGCTGGTGGATATGACGGAGTAGTTGAGGAAGTAGGTATACGGACAACTCTGCTCCGCAGCTTCGATGGAACCCTGAATTTCATCCCAAACCGGAACATTTCAGGCGTAGCCAACCACTCTCGAGGCAACATGCGTGCGCTGGAGGATATCGGCATTGGTTATGATGAAAACATTGATCAGGCTATGACTGTCCTAAAAGAGGTTGCTGACGAGTTTGCAAACGATGAGCGTTTTAAAGAAGGACCAAGCGTTCTTGGTGTACAAAGCCTAGGTTCTTCCGATGTTGTCATCCGCATCTTAGGAAAAACGGAAAATATGGAACAATGGGCTGTGGAGAGAGACTTGAGAAAAGCTATGAAAGAAGCTCTCGATCAGGCAGGTATTGAAATTCCTTACCCTCATCAAGTATACGTAACGAAAAAAGAGAACGATTAATCGCTCTCTTTGAAAACAGGCCCGGGGAAACCCGGGCTATTTTTAATGGGTGTCTTCCCATGCTTCTACTTTTTTAATCTGGCCGTCTTCCATATCCACGATCTTAAACTGTAATTTATCTTCCGCTACAATGGTTCCTTCCCTTGCATCATAATCACGGGTATAAATCCAACCGGAAATCGTATCAATATCTTCATGGTCTAAGTCTAAATCAAAAAATTCGTTGATATCCTGAATGGATGTTTTCCCTTCCAGAAGGAAGTGACCATTTTTCAGACGCTTAATTTCACGTTCTTCTTCATGATCAAATTCATCACGAATCTCCCCAACGATTTCTTCCAGAATATCCTCTACCGTCACGATGCCGGATGTTCCGCCATACTCATCCATCAATACGACCATATGCGTGCGATCCTTCTGCATTTTCACCAGAAGATCATGAATCGGTACATTTTCAAACACTTTCATTACCGGCCGGATGAAAGACCGGAGTGACCCCTGCTCCTGGACATCTTCATAAAAGAATTCTTTCATGTGAATAATGCCAATCACCTGGTCCTTATCTCCATCTACTACTGGATAACGCGTGTACCGTTCCTGTTTCATCTCACGCAGAACATTTTTCAAGGAATGATTAATATCAATTACAGCCATTTCTGTCCGTGGAATCATTATTTCTTTCGCCGTCCGGTTATCGAACTCAAAAATACGATCCACGTAGGTGTATTCGGACCGGTTAATCTCTCCTTTTTGATAGCTTTGCGTTAAAATATGTCTCAATTCATCTTCTGAGTGGACTTCCTCTGACTCGTTAGCCGTTTGAAAACCAAACAGACGGACCAGTACATTGGCTGAACCATTTAGCAGCCAGATCAATGGATACATAAGTTTGCTGTACAGCATCAAAGGTCTGGATAAAAGAAGTGTTATAGCTTCAGCCTTCTGTATTGCTACTGTCTTAGGAGCAAGTTCTCCGAGAACCACATGCAGAAATGTAATAATGAAGAAAGAGATAGCAAAGGAAATGGTATGAGTGATCCCGGATGGTAAATTGAAATTACCGATTAAAGGATCGAGCAGGATTACAAGCGTTGGCTCACCAAGCCACCCGAGTCCTAAAGCGGTAATCGTAATACCCAGCTGACAAGCAGATAAATAATAATCAAGATTGTTAAGCACCCGCAGAGAATTTTTAGCTTTTTTATTTCCTTCTGCAGCTTTTGCCTCTATACGTGTTTTTCTGACTTTTACGATCGCAAATTCACTGGCCACAAAAAAAGCTGTGAGTATAATCAAAACAGCTACGGCTAATAGTTTCAACGTCGATTCCATAATGCAACTCTCCCTGTTCTATGTACTGGAGGTAAAACCTCCATCTGTTTCTTAGGAGAAACGAGCGTGCACTTCCTGACAAACTTCATCCGCCGTCTTCCCATGAGCATCAATAACAGAAGCTTTGGTTTCAGCATCCATGATTCCCATTACGTTGCGGTCCTGCCCGGAAATAACACAGCAGTCACAGCTCGCCGCATCCTCCTGTTTTTTCATCTCAACCAACTCATACCCTTTTTGCTGAAGAGCTGAACGTATATCACTTAGATTTTCTTCAATACCTATTCTTTTCATCACCATCTACCTCCCTGCTTTATTTTAACAAGCATCTTTTAGTGTTTACCGAAGGCAGATGGGTATGCATCCATTTCTTTTACAGACCTCTCATATGAGCTTCAACCAGGTTCACTCCTACAAGCAAAGCCTCTTCTTTTGGATTTAATGCAGATTGGTGCAGCCCTGCTTCAGAATCCACTCCAAGCCAGAACATAAATCCTGGAATTTCCTTCAGCATGTAGCCGAAGTCTTCACCTGTCATAGCCATACTTGCCTCTTTAAACTCGTAAGAAGAGCTATCTACCGTGTGTTTGAAGCTCTGGACAGCTTCTTTATCATTAAAGACTTGATAATAATTGGATCCGTAGTGAATAGATATGTGGCAGTCGTTGCTAATTTCAAATCCTTTGGCCAGTTTTTCAATGTCAGATTTGACTTGATCCATCGATTCCGGTGTCAGGGTACGGATCGTTCCTTCGAGTCTTGCTTCCTGAGCAATAATATTTTGTACGGTTCCAGCTTCCATTTTACCTATTGTTATAACTGCGCTGTCGAGCGGGTCTAAGCGACGGGCAACGATTTGTTGAAGGTGAGTGACAAAGGAACTGCCTGCAACAACCATATCCTTCGCCATATGAGGAAAAGCAGCGTGACCCCCAACGCCTTTAAAATCGATAAATAATTCACTTGTATTCGCAAAAAGCAGTCCGGGTTTAGTGGATACCGATCCTACCGGGAGCTCTGGAGCAATGTGCAGCCCAAAAATGGTATCGGGTTTATGCTGCTTTAGAAAATCAGCCTGAAGCATAGGTTCTGCCCCTCCCGGACCTTCTTCTGCCGGTTGGAATAAAAAGACCACATGATGATCAGCCGGATCTGAAGCAAGCCTCGTCAAGGCCCCTAAAGCAATCGTCATATGGAAATCATGACCGCAGGCGTGCATCCTTCCTTGATGAAGTGAACGGAAGTCGAAGCCTGTTTCTTCATTTAAGGGTAAACCGTCAATGTCTGCACGATAGCCAATCGTTTTCTCCCCGCGCTTTCCTTCCACTTTAACAAATATGCCGGTTCTCCATGTTTCAACGGTTAGAGCCTCCTGAGGAAGCTGCTTGATGTAGTCCAATAAAAATGTCTGTGTTTTTTCTTCTTGAAATCCAAGTTCAGGAATCTGATGCAGATTTCGTCTTACCTCAATTAATTTTTCCAATTCCACGGGGGGCCCTCCTTATAAGAAAGGCCTTGCTGCTTCAGCAAGGCCTCATTCATATTTATTGATCTAATTTACGAAGTTCTTGTTTAATTTCAGTTTTTGATTTGGTCTGGTCGTCGATATCTTTAATTTTCTTCGCTGGCGTTCCTGCTACGAGTGTATTAGGTTCTACATCAGCCGTAACAATCGAGCCGGCTGCCACAACAGCACCTTCACCGACCGTGACGCCTTCAAGAATAACAGCATTCGCTCCGATAACCACGCCATCCTCAACTACAACAGGACTTGCAGAAGGTGGCTCAATAACCCCGGCTAATACGGCTCCGGCTCCGATATGACAATTTTTACCTACCGTAGCACGGCCTCCAAGCACAACGTTCATATCAATCATCGTGCCTTCACCGACAACAGACCCGATATTAATCATGGCCCCAAGCATAATCACGGCTCCATCTCCAATTTCCACTTGGTCACGGATAATAGCGCCAGGTTCGATACGCGCGTTGACTTTTTTCAGATCAAGCAGTGGAATGGCGGAGTTTCTGCGGTCATTTTCAATAACATAATCCTTAATTTCACTGCTGTATTTTTCAAGAAGAGGCTGAATCACTTTCCACTCTCCGAATATGACTCCGGATTGTCCGGAAATAAAGTCTTGTACTTGTTCTCCAAAATCCAGACTCTCTAGCTGGTCACCCTTTACATATACTTTAACAGGTGTAGATTTTTCACTGTTTGAAATAAATGAAATAATTTCATTAGCATCCATTTGATTCAAGTTAAACTCCTCCTTTTATGTAATTCTTTCACCCTTTACTTTATCAAAGCGGCAAGGATGATATCAAACTTCTTTTTTTGGAAGTCGCAAAATTAATAAAAAACTGATGACTGCCAGTATGAGTATTCCTATATATACCACATGCAGCCCTGAAGTTAGTCCTGATTGTAACACTTCCAGGGCTCGTTTGCCTAACTCATTTCTCCCGCTTTCCCGTAAAAGTAAATTCGTGGAATCCACGGTAAATTGATCAGGTAGACCCGACTGCTCAATCGCCGCATTAATCCGGCTGTTCAGCAGTCCTCCGAGCAAGGCGGCACCAATCGCACTGCCTATAGTCCGCATAAACATGTTCGTTGCTGTCGCTATGCCTCTTGTCTTCCAATCTACCGTGTTTTGAATAGAGACGATAAAGGAGGTTGATGAGAGACCCATGCCTATTCCAATGAACAGAGAACCAATTGCAGCAAATAATGGACCTTTATCAGGCGTTAAGACTGAAAATAATGAAGCTCCTATAATTAGAGATACTCCTCCGAGGATTGAAGTCGGACGGAAGCCTATTCTGAGCACAAGCCGTCCGGCAAGGGTGGAAGCAATAGGCCAGCCGATCGACATAGCCGTCAAGGTGAAACCTGCCACAGTGGCTGACTGCTCCATAACTCCCTGTACAAACGCCGGAAGATAACTCGTAACCCCCATAAGTATCATACCTGTTGTAAGAGAGGTTAAATTCGCATAGCGGATGGACTGGTACTTCCAAATATCAAAAGGCATCATCGGCTCGCGTGCTTTTCTTTCCACAAGGCAGAAAATAATAAAGCTGACAATAGATGCAATTGATAAAGCAAACATAGCCCATGATTTCCAGGGGATACCTACTCCTCCCTCAACCAGGATAAACATGAGTGTACTGATCGTAATGACCACCCAGAAAGAACCAGCCACATCAATGGGTCTTTTTTCTTCAGAAACATCTTCATGGAAGAAAAAAATGACACCAAGTAAAGCCAACAGGCCAAGCGGAACGTTCATCCAAAAAACATACGGCCAGCTAAGCACATCTACAAAAAATCCGCCCAGAGCTGGACCTGTCACGGCTGAAATCCCCCATACACTGGACAGGTAACCTTGGATTTTCGCTCGTTCTTCCTTTGTATAAATATCCCCGACGATCGTGGTCGCAATCGGCATTAACGCCCCTGCCC
>NZ_JBAPTY010000047.1:0-8755 GCF_049282395.1 Halobacillus sp.
AAATCGATCAGACAGAACTTAATGCTGAATTTGTGGATCAGTATCGTAGTGACGAAGCTTTTGAAGTCGTGAAAAAACCATACTTGTACTTCTTTAAATTTAACCAGGAAACCAATGAAGCCCTGGCGAATGTAGATGCGCGTAAGGCAATTTCATTAGCGATTAACCGGGAAGATCTGGTTAATGAGATTTTAAATGATGGATCTGTTCCTGCTGAGGGATATGTGCCTTCTAATTTCGTATCGATGCCTAACAGCGATACTGGATATCGTGAAGCGCAAGGATCACTGGTAGAGACTAACAAAGAGAAGGCCAAAGAGCACTGGCAAAAAGCTCTGGAAGCTCTAGGTACAGATTCTGTTACCATTGAACTTCTTGGAGACGACACCGGAACTTCTAAGAAAACATTGGCTTATTACAAGAACCAGCTGGAAACTACACTTGATGGTTTAACGATTGATATTATGGAAGTACCGTTTAAAGAACGTGTACGTCGTGACAGTGCTTCTGAATTTGAAATGGAAGCTGCAACCTGGGCACCTGACTATGTAGACCCGAACACTTACTTGAACATGTATGTTACCGACGGACAAAACAATAATATGAACTATTCAAGTGAAGAATACGATTCTCTTATTGAAAAAGCCAACGGAGAATATGCACAGCAGCCGGAGAAACGTTTTGAAGCCTTCATGGAAGCAGAGAAATTACTTCTTGAAGAAGATCAAGCAGTAGCTCCAATTTATCAAGATGCTAAAGCTCAACTATTCAGACCATCGATTAAAGGGGTATTCACTACCTCGACCGGTCCAGAATTTGAATTCAAGTGGGCTCACGTAGAAAATTAATCCGAATAGCTAAAAGGCCAGGAGGCATGCCTCCTGGCCTTTTTTACGTGCAAATCTCTTGTAACACGAGCTTCTGAGCGTTATAGTGACTAGCATCAAGTCGGATAATAGGAAGGGAGAGGGCTTATGTTACGAATCTGGCAAAGAGGTTTATATTATTCTTTAGGAATTATTCTCTTAACGTTAGGCATTGCCCTAACCATTGAATCACATTTAGGCACCTCTCCCTTTGATGCACTACTTGTGGGGTTATACCGGTCTTTTGGATTAACCATCGGCAGCTGGGAAATCGTGGTTGGTCTCACGATTATTCTTTTCAATGCAGCCGCCCAGCGGAAACGTCCTGAACTATTGGCGCTTGCAACCTCACTTCTGACCGGTCTTGGGATTGATCTATGGCTATGGATCATCCGGTCAAACGACCTGATGTTATCACCCAACCTTATGGCTCAAATTCTTTGTTTACTAACCGGTATTTTATTTGCGAGCTTAGGTATTGCGATCAATCTTCAAGCCGATTTCGCGCCAAATCCTTTTGACCGGATGATGCTGGTAGTCCGTAGACTGACAGGATGGACAATTACAACTTCCCGTGTACTCATCAGTATCCTTTTGGTCATAGCGGCAGCTCTATTTGGCGGTGCCATTGGAGTGGGGACCATTCTCATCACCCTTCTGAGCGGGCCAGCTATCCACGGATTTATGAATCTCGTAAACCGGCTTGACCAGCGGCTTGCTCCAGCTGAAAGCTAATACGGGGTCAATAAAACTTACAGAACTCCCTGAGGGCCGAAGAATTCATAGTGAATGCTATCATCGGATACATCCCAATCCTTCAGGGCCTGGTTGACAGCTCTCATAAAGCCTTCAGGACCACAGAAATAAAACTCGCTATCCTGAGGGACCGCTTCTTTTAACCATGGAAGATCCACGTATCCTTCTTTATCAAACGATTGGTGCAGACGGTCATCCTCTGTCGGCTGGTCATAAATAATTTTGGTTATCGTTTTACTCCCCATGGTCTGCATATCTTTCTTAAATGCGTGGACCGATCCGTTCTGAGCAGCATGAATAAAATACACTTCCCGCTCAGGCTGCAAATCCTGAACCGCTCTGCCCATACTCAAAATCGGTGTGAGCCCCACGCCCCCGCTCAGCAGTACGAGCGGCTTGTCGGTATCTGCATCTAAATAAAAATCCCCGGCTGGTGCACTGACTGGAATAATATCACCTTCGTTTACTTGACTGTGCAGCCAGTTCGAAACCCTTCCTTCCGGTACCTCCTGGTTTCCTTCTTCCCTTTTGACACTAATACGGTAATAAGGGGTGCCTGGAGCCTCTGAAAGACTATATTGACGTAAGTGGTCATAATCGTCTCCAGGAATCTCAGCTTTAATCGTTAAGTATTGGCCAGGCTTATAATCGGCTAGAGGCTGTTCATCGACCGGCTGTAAATAGAAAGATGTAATCACATCACTTTCTACTTTCTTTTGAATCACTTTAAAATCACGGAATCCTGTCCATCCCCCGGTCTGTTGGCGTACATCCTTGTACATACGATCTTCTACCTGAATGAATACATCCGCTATAACCCCGTAAGCTTCTCCCCATGCCTGTATAATTTCGTCCGTTGCTGCATCTCCAAGTACATCTTTAATAGCTTTCAGCAAATATTCGCCTACAATTGGATAGTGTTCCGGCAGGACGTTCAAACTCCTGTGTTTTTCAGCAATCTGTTTAACCCTCGGCAGAATAGCTTCCAGGTGTTCAATGTTCTTAGCTGCAGCATAAACAGTGTTAGCCAGCGCACGAGGCTGGTCTCCTTTTCTCTGATGGGTCTGGTTAAAAATATTCTTCAATTCAGGATGATTTACAAATAGCTGCTGATAAAAATGGGTCGTAATAGCCTCTCCATGTTCCTCTAACACAGGTACAGTTGATTTGATCACTTTAATCGTATGGTCATTTAATAATTGATTGGTTTGTGTGGACATATAAAACCCTCCGTAAAAGATGTATTTATAATATATCTTTATTATACATAAAAAAGGTGTATTATAAATACATCAATTATGACAATTCCGTTAATGTGCTCCAAAAATCTGAAAATAAGACATCGGAATGACTGCTATGGTAAGATAAGATAAGAACAAAGAAGAGTGAGGGTTGACCTATGCGTTTAAAAAAATATACGGATTATGCTCTGCGAGTATTAATTTTCACAGCTGCTAAGAAAGAAGGTCAGCTTGCCAATAAAAAAGAGATTTCCGAGGTATTTAACATCTCAGAAAATCACTTAGGGAAGATTATTCACGAATTAAATAAATTAGAGCTTATTCATACGGTACGGGGACGTTCCGGCGGAATTAAGCTTGCCCATAAGCCTGAAGACATTAACATTGGAAAAGTTGTCCGCTCAATGGAAGACGATTTTTATTTACTGGAGTGCTTTGACTGCCAGACAAATGAATGTGTCATTACGCCTGCCTGTAAGCTTAGACACGTCCTGAGAGATGCGCTGCAGGCTTTCTTTCAAGTTCTGGACTGTTATACTTTAGAAGATCTTGTCTCGAATCGGGATGAACTCCGAGCGCTTATGCAGCTTTCTTAATAAAAAAAGCTGTAAAGTTAATAGTACTAAAAAAGAAGAACTTCCAATTTTATGGAAGTTCTTCTTTTTTATATTAGCCTCATTCAACTAACGCTCCCTGTACAGTAAGACTTGAAATCGAGTTATTTAGTGTTTTAATCTTTTCTTAGCCGTAAATAAGACACTTATAATAAAGTGTATCTGAAAACAATCATGCTTCATTTAATGCATTCGGCCTGTGTCACTTTAAGAATTCTTCATATCGACTCTTCTCATAGAGTTGCTCAGGCGGCATTTTCGTCCATTCATCAATGGATGCCTCAGGATGCTTTTCAGCAAATTTTTCTACTATATGGTAACCAGTAATATATCCAAAACCGGGCGGGAATTCACCTTTTTCACCATAAAGTACACGATTCACACGACTTGCGTCTCTTGAGTCGAGCGAACTCTTCACTTGCTTCCACAACGCTCTTTCCTGTTCTTTCCCCATCCTTGATGAAACTTCTGTCGGGGGTGTTCCATATAAGAGGGAGGCAAAGTATTCGGCTTTCCCCTCAAAAACTATGCTGCCAAGTAAGTCCCACTCATCGTTTCGGGTATAGTCTGCTGTCCACGTGCTGTGATGGTACTCATGGGCAACAGTGTGCTTCAATCGGTCTTTACTAACCGATGAGACATTGAACAATGAAATCTTACCTGCCCCTACAGTTACCCCAGGGAAACTCATTTCTCCTTGTGGAAGAAGACAGACCGTTGTATCTTCTCCTGGTAATGTATCAGCAGACTTCTTCAAGGCTTGGAGTGCTGTGTTTTCAAGTTCTGAAGCCCGAATCATGGTGATATCATCTTTTACTTCCTTCAGTTCTCTCGGAGGAGTGCTCACATACTCCTTTACAAGCTGAGAGTACTCACCACTTAAACATGATTCTTGTACATGGTCCATAACGATGGTCTTCCAAAACTTTTTCCGCTCACTCCGTGCATCTGTTTCTTCAGCTTTTTTCACATACTCTTCGACATATTCGTAGGCAGAAAAAATTCGTAAAGTTTGTCCGTCTTCTGTGGTTTTTTCAATTATGTATTCATCTTGATTAGAAGTCTTTTCAGCTGGGGTACTCGTGTCAGTTTTTTGGTTGTTTAGTTTGTTTGAAGTCTCTTCCTCACATCCTATTAAAATAGTAAGTAAGGTTAAGCCAAAAATAATTAAATGTCGCATAGTTCCTCCTTTGGAATTATTCTAATTAGTCGTCACGAATAACCCTTACGTTTATGCTGAAATGAATTTAACTTTTCATACATTGAACGGGAAAATGGTTTCAACGGCCAATTACCTTGAAACTCGGTCTTACACAATCCTGTCCTATACGTGAAGATTCAGTTTGGAGAATTCAATGGTTCAGTCGTGAAAGTGATAATCTAAGGGTATCATAGGTTTTGACTTAATTGGAAATATATCCCTTAAAGATGCTCTCTCTTTCATCCACACTTCATTTCGCTGATGATAAATGCTCTCTAGCACCTGGAACGAGGTAGGTAATGGTTGAGAGAATATCTCCATTGAAGAACGTCTCCGAATGGTTTAAATATAAATAAAAAACCGTGAAGTCTATTTTAGACTTCACGGTTTTTATTAACGCTACTATTCAGTAGAGTAAGGCAATAGAGCCATAATACGAGCGCGTTTGATTGCTTTAGTCAATTTACGCTGATATTTAGCAGATGTTCCAGTTACTCGGCGAGGAAGAATCTTTCCTCGGTCAGAAACGAAACGTCTTAGTAGATCAACATCTTTGAAATCGATGTGTGTAATTCCATTAGCTGTGAAGAAACACACCTTTTTACGTTTTCCGCGTCCACGACGTGCCATGTCGCATTCACCTCTTTCTTAATTAGAATGGTAAATCATCATCTGATATATCGATGGGCTCTCCATTATCTGCGAATGGATCCTCATCTCGTTGATTGTTGTTATTGTTGTTGTTGTTAGATCCGAAATTATTTCCAGATGGTTGTTGATTCTGATTTGCCTGGTATCCTGAGCCTCCACGATTACTTCCACCCTGGGAAGAACTTCCTTTGGATTCTAAGAATTGTACGCTATCTGCAACTACTTCTGTTACAAATACACGCTTGCCTTCCTGATTATCAAAGCTTCTGGACTGTAAACGCCCGTCCACTCCTACAAGACTGCCTTTATTCATAAAGTTGGCTAAGTTTTCTGCAGCACGTCTCCAGACCACACAGTTAAGAAAATCTGCGTCCTGACCACCTTGATTATTAGAAAATGGTCGGTTCACCGCAATGGTGAAGTTGGCGACGGCCACTCCGTTTGGCGTATAGCGTAAATCAGGATCCTTCGTCAATCTGCCGACTAATACGACACGATTTAACATCAGAACCACTCCTTATTTGTCATCTTCGCGTACTGCGATGTGGCGGATAATATCATCCGTGAACTTCGCTTGACGGTCGAATTCATTAATCGCTTCACGTGTACCGTTGAAGTCAACTGTTACATAGATACCATCACGGTAGTCGTTAATTTCATAAGCAAGACGACGCTTGCCGATTTCTTTAACTTCTTCTACCTCCGCGCCATTATCTTGAAGGATATTGCTGAAACGATCAATGATTCCTGTTTTAGCTTCCTCCTCGATATCTGGGCGGATGATATACATGATTTCGTATTTTCTACTCATCCGTTTTCACCTCCTTATGGACTTAACGGCTCCTATTCCTGACAGGAGCAAGGAGTAATCTATTCTTAATTACTCACAATGTAGTATTATAACAAAGTTGTCCAAGAAATACAATACTAAAACGGAAGGATCCTCGCTTATACGTTAAAACGGAAGTGAATAACGTCGCCATCTCTCACTAAATACTCTTTGCCTTCTAAACGAACACGGCCACGGTCGCGGGCGACACCCATGGTGCCTGCATCAACAAGGTCTTCATACGAAACTGTCTCCGCACGAATGAAACCACGCTGGAAGTCCGTGTGAATGACTCCGGCAGCCTGTGGAGCTGTCATTCCTTCTTTAAAGGTCCAGGCTCTTACTTCCTGCTCGCCAGCCGTAAAGAAGGTGGCCAACCCTAGAAGGTTGTAGGTCGCTTTAATTAACTGATCCAGTCCGGATTCTTCAATCCCAAGATCTTCAAGAAACTCTTCTTTTTCTTCTCCATCAAGCTCGGCAATCTCAGATTCAATTTTTGCACAGACGACAATAACTTCTGCATTCTCTTTTGCTGCAAATTCACGGATTTGCTTAACCTTTTCATTATCCCCTTCGCCAATTTCATCCTCACTGACATTCGCCACATAGAGGATGGGCTTGGAAGTTAGCAAATGAAGGCCTTTTACGATTTTTTCCTGATCATCACTGAATTCAACCGCGCGAGCCGGGGTTTCTTCCTCTAATGATTCTTTCAGTTTCTCAAGAACCGTGTATTCCGCTACAGCATCCTTATCTTTTTGACGAGCCATCTTAGCTACTCTGTCCATTCGCTTGGAAACTGTTTCGAGGTCGGCAAGAATTAGCTCCAGGTTGATGGTTTCAATATCAGTGATGGGATCGACTTCACCTGACACGTGCGTGACATTATCATCTTCAAACGCACGGACTACGTGACAGATCGCGTCGACCTGGCGGATATGGGATAAGAACTGGTTACCAAGTCCTTCACCTTTACTTGCCCCTTTAACAATGCCGGCAATATCGGTAAATTCAAATGCGGTAGGTACGGTTTTCTTCGGTTTAACAAGCTCGGTCAGCTTCTCCAGCCGACTGTCCGGTACTTCCACGATTCCTACGTTCGGATCTATTGTGGCAAACGGATAGTTGGCCGACAGAGCTCCTGCTTGTGTAATTGCGTTAAATAGCGTAGATTTCCCTACGTTCGGTAAACCTACGATTCCTGCTGTTAGTGCCATATAAGACTTTCACTCCTTAAGGATTTACATACATGCATGCTAGTCATATCAATTATAGATACTGTGTCTGAAAATAACAACCTGTGGAAAAGCAAAAGCAAAGGCTTGATCCTTCTTAATTGTTAAATTCATTCTAGCCATTTTTCAGGTTTTATTAAACTTATCCGTACAAAATTAAAAAGCCCACCTATTTCAGGGAGCTTTTCAAGGCTAAAGATTTACTGCTCGGAAGGTTCCAGCTTTTTCTTCATTTTGGATTCAAACTTTTTCCGCGGGATGAGGACACTGTGGCCGCAGCCTTCACATTTAATACGAATGTCTGCTCCCATACGAATGATTTTCCAGCGGTTTTCCCCGCACGGATGAGGTTTCTTCATTTGAACGACATCATTCAATTCGTAATTTTTGTCTGCCATGGAGTTCCCTCCTAATTTTTTACTCATTCACTTCCTGTAAAGCTTTATCATCTTCACGCGAATACATAACCATACGTGGAAATGGAATTTCAATTCCTCTTTCATCCAGACGGGTTTTTACTTCCTTACGGATGGCACGAGCTATTGCCCAATGTTCCATTGGTTGGGTGTCCGCGATAATCCTCATAACAACATCGGAAGCCCCTAATGTCTGTACCCCAAGAAGTTCAGGTACTTCGAGCATCGCTTCATAACGAGCTGGCAGCTCTTTCATCAGATCCAGAATCACTTGCTCGGCCTGGGCAATGTCCTCTTCGTACGCAATACTTACGTCCACCACGGCGACACTATTATGGATGGAAAAGTTCGTAACCTGAGTGACATTTCCATTAGGCAGGATATGAACCTCACCTGTCCAGGATTTGACTTTACACGTACGGATGCCTACCTCTTCAACAAAACCTTCGACGCCAGAAGTCCGAATATAATCACCTACGGAAAACTGGTCCTCGAAAATGATGAAAAATCCGGAAATAATGTCGCGCACCAGGTTCTGGGCTCCAAAGCCAATCGCGAGTCCGGCAATACCTGCACCTGCAAGCAGAGCGCCTACATCCAAAGTAAAAGCTTCCAGTATCATAATAAACGAGACAAAATACACCACATACGTCAAAGCGTTGATCACCAATTTTTTTAATGTAGCTTCCCGGCGCTGGGTAATTTTAAAAGGTCCCCGCCGCCGATTTTCAAAAAACTGCGAGATCACTCGCTTTCCTATGCGGATCACTAAAAACGAGATTATCAGAATAAAGGTGATTTTCAGGGCTCCTAGAGCTAGATTAGTCCATAATTCAGGCCCCGTCACATAATTTACTGCTTCCTCCCATCTGGTTACAGCTTCCTGCACAGCTTCGTCCGCTTTCAACGCTTCCCCTCCTGTACGACTATGAATATGAAATTCATT
>NZ_JBAPTY010000048.1:0-24149 GCF_049282395.1 Halobacillus sp.
GTTCAATTAAGCATACGGTAATGCCCCGTTTGACCATCTTTTCCATCAATGCTGCAAGTCCTTCTGTTTCTCCTGGATTGATCCCTGCAGTCGGTTCATCCAGAAAAACTACTTCCGGATCCGTAGCCAGTGCAAGTGCGAAAGCTACCCGTTTTTTCTCTTCCTGAGATATATTCACGGCAAGCTCATCCCTTACATGCGTCAATTCAACGAAATCCAGAACCTCCATCGCTTTGTCGCGGCATTTCTTCTCTTCTTGTTTATACGGTTTGGTTCTGAGTACTGCATCGAGCAGGTTAGACCTTGTCCGCAGCCGGTGTCCAACGATCACATTGTCAAGAACCGTGGACTGTTCGAAAAGGTTAGTGGTCTGGAACGTACGGGCTACCCCTAGAGACGCGATCTTATTCGGAGGCAGCTTCGTAATATCCTTTCCCTTATAAAAAACCTGCCCTGAACTTGGTGTGTGCGACCCGCTTACCAGGTTAAAGAATGTGGATTTCCCGGCTCCATTCGGACCGATAATGGCGTTAATCTTGCCCTTTTCAATTGTAAAATCTACTTCGTTAACGGCGACTAGTCCCCCAAACTTCTTCGTGAGCTGTCTGGTTTCGATAAACATGTTTCATCCCTCCTTCACTCTTTTCTCTTCATCTTCCTGCGACTGCTGAACATAAGAAGTCTGCTTTGACGGAACGGCTTTCTTTTTTCTCGATTGTCTCTTCATACGAAAATCAAGATATGCCCCTGCAATGCCCCTTGGATAGAAAATGATCAGTAAAGTTAAGAGGGGACCGAAGATAAGCATCCGATAGTCTTGCAAAAATTGAAGAGATTGAGAGACGCTGACAATAAGAAAGGTGCCTACAATCGGACCGGCAAGAGTTCCCAGACCGCCGACTAACAAGTAGGTAAGAAAATCAAAAATAACCGTGATGTATCCAATGTCAGGACCAATAAATCTGATAAATGAAGCATACAAGGCTCCCGCCAGACCCGCGAAAAACGTAGAAAGGACAAAGACGAGCAGCTTGTTTTTCATCGTAGATATCCCAATCGTCTGAGCCAGGTCTTCACTGTTTCGAATCGCTATAAAGGTACGTCCTGTGAGAGAATGGACAATCCGGTACATAACGAGAATGGTAGCCAGCAAGAAAAAGAGAATCAGGTAATATTGAGAGAGAGGTGTTTCGAACGATATGGGACCAATTGCTGTTGGAGCAGGAATTCCAATTAGTCCCCGCACGCCACCGGTCAGGCTGTCCCATTTATCGATCACCAAATAGATGATATACCCGACACACAGCGTATAGATGGCAAAAAAGTGTTCCCGGGTTCTCAACGCAACCAGCCCTACGACAAAACCAATGGCACTTGTAATGACACAGGCGAGTACGAGAGCAATCCAGTAATTTAGCCCTACTTTAACCGTCAGCAACCCTAAAGCATAAGCCCCAATGGCGAAAAACCCGGCGTGCGCAAGGGACAAATATCCGGTATAACCTGCCAGAAGATTCAGCCCATAAACCGCAATCATCCAGATGAAGGCAAGAGTTAACACATGAAGAAAGTAGTCATTTTTCGTGAGAAAAGGAAACACAACGGCCAGTAAAATGAAACCGATCATCCAGCCTCTTTTTTTTAGATAAGCTCCCATTTAGAAACCCTCCCTGGAAAAAAGACCTTTAGGACGAATGGATAGAATAATCACGAGAAGTAAAAAAGCAATGAGGTCTTTATAATCGTTAGAGATATAGGTGGCGCCAAGGCTTTCCGTAAAACCAAGAATATAACCGCCGAGAATAGCTCCAGGGATACTGCCCATTCCGCCAAGAATGATGATGACGAAGGCTTTCAGGATAACAAGGTGCCCCATTCCCGGAAAGACAAGATTAATCGGTGCCGATAAAGAGGCGGCAATAGCTGCCAATCCACCGGAAATCATAAACGTAAGCATCGCCACTTTATTTGTATTGATTCCGACTAAATTAGCTCCTTCACGGTTTTGCGCCATGGCAATAATGGTGGAACCAATGTACGTCTTTTTCAAAAACAGGTAGAGAAGAATCATGACCGCTATGGCTCCAATATTAATGAGTACACGCTGCATTGTGGCGGTCGTTCCAAAAAGGTTGATGACTTGTCCGTAAGGTGTGGTCATGGTCCGGTAGTCGGCTCCCCAGACCAATTGAGCAAATGCTTCGAGAAACAACAGCATACCGATCGCCGCTATTTTATCGTGGATCGGAGGAGCATTTCGAAGCGGGTGGAAAACCAGACGGTCCATAAGAACTCCGAGAAGTCCTACCACAAGAACAGAAACGGCCATGGCTATCCAATAATGAATTCCCCATAACAGCATCATGGTCAGAGTGATATAGGCACCAAGCATGTAAAGAGCACCATGGGCAAAGTTAGGAATGTGAAGGATGCCATAAACAAGTGTCAGTCCTAAAGCAACCAGACTATACACACTGCCAATTGTCAGCCCATTGAATAGCTGCTGCGTTAAAATATCCATTGAACTTCCCCTTTAACCAGATTTTGAAGTCCGGGAAGACCCGAGAAGAACAGCACAAGAAAACCCGGGTCCCAGACCAATTCAATCAATTGTTAACTGCGCTGCACCTTCTCCCTCTCCTGTTCCTGCAGTTTCCGCCACAAGATCTTTCCACTATTGGTTGTAGGGAATTCTTCTCTGAACTCCACCATTCTTGGATACTTATAAGCAGCCATCCGTTCTTTGGACCAGGTGATAATCTCTTCTTCAGTTACTTCTCCTTCATATCCATCATTTAAAATGACAAACGCTTTAATATTTTCACCTTTTCGAGGATCTGGCACGCCCACTACACAAGCTTGCTGAACAGCAGGGTGATCATACAGAGCTGATTCTACCTCGGTCGGCCAGACATTAAATCCAGAGGCGTTGATCATCCGCTTCACTCGATCGACAATAAAGAAGTAGCCCTCCTCATCACAGCGTCCAATATCCCCTGTCCGGAAAAATGACTTGCCGTCTATATCAATAAAAGCGCTTTCATTTTCATCCTCACGATTGTAATAGCCAAGCATAACTTGTGGGCCATTTACAATAATTTCTCCAATTTCCCCAATCGCTACTTCTTCATTGGTGGCCGGATCAATAATCCGTGAATCCACATTAAAGGAGGGAATGCCAAGGCATTGAAGTTTCGGACGGTCAGGTGGATTAAAATGGGTTTGAGCAATGGTCTCAGACAGTCCGTATCCTTCCACAAATTCAAGTTCTGTCAGATTGTAAAGCTTTTCGCCAAGTGCTTTTGGAAAAGAGGCTCCTCCGCCTGAAATGGCATAAAGCGAGCTCAGATCTTCGGACTTAACATCAGGATTGGCAAGGAAATCAACCAGCATGGTACTGATCGTCACCCAGTGAGTGCACTGCTGATCCCGAATAAGCTGGCGGGCTGCTTCGCGGTTCCACCTGGTCATAACGACCATTTTATTCCCACTGAAAATCGGCATCAGCATACTGTGAATCATTCCGGTCACATGGAATAATGGCAGGGTCGCTAACGTGCTTGAATCAGTAGTCGCGCGAGACCAGTGATAAGCCCCAACGGTATTCGCCTGGACGGTACGATTCGTATGCATACATCCTTTCGGCAGGCCGGTCGTTCCAGATGTGTAAGGAAGTACAGCTAAGTCATCGGCTGCAATCACTTGATCCTGTGGTTCTGTTCTGCGTTTAAGAGCCTCCACCCATATATGCAGATGGTCTCCTGTTAAAGATGCTCGTTCCGCAGACACTTCTGGCGGAAGATAATCTCCCAGTTCATTTCCTTTATAATCGGAATAAGCAGCCACAATCAGATTTTCAAGTGACGTGCTTTCTACTAACGGCTCGACTACTTCCATGAATTCCTGTCCAATTAAGGCATTTCTCATGGAACCATCCTTAATGTAAAATTCGAGTTCGTTTGTTTTCAGCATCGGATTAATCGGTACCACAACAGCTCCTGCTCTTAAGATGGCATAGTAGCCAATAATGAATTGGGGAGAATTTTGCATGAATAATAGAATTTTCTCCCCTTTGGTGACTTCTAAGTATTGCTGCAGATAACCAGCCAGGTTATCGACCTCTGCCAGAAGTTCCTGGTATGTCATCGTGGCACCATAATAATAAATCGCTTCGTGATCGGGGTAACGCGCTGCCGATACTTTAAGATTGTCGTAAATAGACGTTTCCGGCACGGTAATCGTTTTCGTTAATTTCGGCCAGAAATCATAGTGCTTCGTTTTCATGAAGATCTCTCCTTTTTCAATTCATATCCAAAGGCTTTTTGTAAGCGTTTTCTTATTTGGTCAAAGAGAAATTAAGTAATCATCCATCCGCCATCCACTAATAAATCTGATCCCGTCATATAGGAGGCTTCGTCTGAGGCAGCAAAAGTAATCACTTTAGCAATTTCTTCAGGACGTCCCACTCGACTGAGCGCCGTATTGCGCTGAATGGCTTCTTCAAATCGTTTATTCTTCAGTCCTTCTTCTGTCAGTGGAGTTTCCGCAAAGCCAGGGGAAACTGAATTCACCCGGATTCCATAAGGTGCAAACTCCAGTGCTAGTGACTTGGTAAAATTGATAACCGCAGCTTTGGATGAGCTGTAATGAGGAATCTTAGCTCCTGCTTTATGTCCAGATAAGGAAGCCACATTTACGATTGATCGATTGACATCTGCTTCATCCTTCTCCTTACCTTTGATCATGATACGTCCAAGTGCTTTCGAGACTAGGTAAACGCTTTTTAAATTCGTGTTCTGAATTCTGTCCCACTCCGATTCTTCCATATTAAGTATGGTAGAATTCCCTGAGGTTCCCGCATTGTTCACAAGAATGTGAAGGTCGCCTGCCTTCTGCTCAATAAAATCAGCCAGCTCCTGTACTTCCTCTTCTTTCGTCACATCCGCCTGAAAAATATCAGCTGCTGGTTCACTCAGGCCCTCATTAATCTGCTGAGCTGCTCGCTCGAGCTTAGATACAGTCCGTCCCACCAGAATAACTTGAGCCCCCTCGGAGGCAAGCCGGGCAGCCGTCTGTTCGCCAATTCCGCTCCCTGCGCCCGTTACCACAGCTATCGTACCTTTAAATCTAGAAATGATTACCCACTCCTTTCTCCTTATTAATTCTGAACAAGATGACTTTCAAGTGCGTCACGCAAATGTTGAGGGATCGTTTCACTTTTCTGCGCTTCATAATTAAAATGAACAACTACGGCTTCCGAATCTGCAATCCGCTCTCCTGTATCGGCTGCTTCTATGCGGTGAGTAAAGTAGAAGCTGCTGTTTCCAATGTGTGAGACCCAGGAAGACACGATCAATTCCTGCCCAAAATAGGCCTGACTGACGAAATCGCACTTCGTGGAAGCCAAAATGAACTGACCAGCCGAGTTCAGCTCCTCCGGTATAACTTCCTGAAAGAATTTCCCCCGGGCTTCCTCTAGATAAATGAAATAACTCGTATTATTTACGTGCCCAGCCATATCTGTTTCACAGAAACGGACTCTCACTCGTATTTCATGATTCAAGTTTCACCCTCCCTTCTAACCGGTTAGTATGCTTTGAATAAACCCTTTTAATAAGGGAAGCGATCACGTTAGTCGCTTTTATTAATTCCATTTAACAGGATCTCTACATAAATGTCTGTGAGTTCTTCAGCTGATACATCTCCCTCAGGGTTATACCAGTAATAACTCCAGTTTGTCATTCCTAGAATTCCACGCGTAACCATGTCGGCATGGAGGTCTTCCTGAAACTCTCCTTTACGTATACCTTCTTCCACAAGCTGCTGTAGATTTTTACGGAACTGATCTCTTTTTTCTACGTTCTGTTCCAGATATTTGGGTCCCAAATTACGCATTTCACGGAAAAAGATCCTCGCGCTTTTTTTCCGCTCGTTAATACTTTGCAGAACCATAAAAATCATCGCACGTAGCTTTTCCCTGGAATCCTTGGCCTCATCCTGAAGAATTTCATCCTGTTTTTTAAGGAGAAATTCAATAAAGTTTAAGTGAATCGTCGTTAACAATTCCTGTTTGTTGGTGAAATAATAATAGAAGGTACCTTTGGTGACTCCCAGTTCGTCCACGATTTCCTGAATCGACGTTTCCGTGAAGCCTTTTTTGTCAAATAGATGAATGCTGACATCAATCATTTTCTGTTTCATCACTGCATTGTCCTCTCGTTTAGGGATGATACGTTATTATAACATTCCTAAATCACACGAAAACGGCGGATTTCATCCACGTTCAAGAATCATGGCAATTCCTTGACCACCGCCGATGCAAGCTGTAACTAAAGCGTATTGACCTCCCCTTCGTTTCAGTTCATAAATGGCTTTAGTCGCAAGAATGGCTCCTGTCGCTCCAAGAGGGTGCCCGTGAGCAATCGCTCCTCCATTAACATTGACTTTCTCAAGATCCATCTCCATTTCTTTATTACAAGCAAGCACCTGCGCAGCAAACGCTTCGTTAATCTCGATAATGTCCATATCATCCAAACCAAGACCCGTTTGCTCCAATACTTTCTGAGTGGCAGGCACAGGACCGATTCCCATAATATTTGGGTCTACTCCGGCCACAGCGCAAGCCTTCACAGTGGCTAATGGAGTCAAGCCTGCTTCCTCTGCTTTTTCTCTCGACATAACCATCAGAGCCGAAGCAGCATCATTTAAACCAGAGCTGTTTCCGGCGGTTACCGTTCCTTCTTCAAGAAAAGCCGGACGTAATTTGGCCATGCCCTCTACGGTTGAATCAGGTCTTGGGTGTTCATCTACCTTAAATTCAATAGGGGCGCCTTTTCGAACCGGTATCTCAAGCGGTACGATCTGCTCTTCAAACCGCCCTTCCTCTATCGCCATCCCCATTCTCTGCTGGCTTTGCTGAGCGAATTGATCCTGTTCTTCTCGTGGAATGCTGTATTTCTCCGCAAGATTTTCAGCCGTAATTCCCATTGGAGGATCCCCAATTTCTTTTGGTGCAAGCTGTGATTTCTTAAACTTCGGAGGAACCGGGCTGAAAGCTCTTTCCGGGCGCTCCATCAAGTAAGGGGCCTGACTCATACTTTCCGTGCCGCCCGCCACATAAACATCACCGCTGCCTGCCCGAATGGCCTGCGCAGCGAGATAAATCGCATTGAGACCAGAGCCACATTGTCTGTCCACTGTTAAACCAGGAAGGTTAATAGATAGCCCAGACTGTAAAGCCGATAGACGAGCCACATTGCCGCCACCGCTTAACACGTTTCCCATGATCACATCTTCAATCATCTCCACATCTACTCCAGCTCGTCTGACTGCTTCCTTAATCACTTCTGCTCCAAGGACATGAGCTGGTACTTTGGCTAGCGTTCCTCCCTGTTTTCCTATAGCTGTTCGTACTGCTGATACAATAACCGCATCACGTTCTCTCATAATGTCACTCCTCTATTAATTGTCTCTCTTAAAATTCCATATTAATCTTCCAGTTAAGCTCCCGATACTTGAAGACTCAGTTTCGAGACAATTGGGTCCTTTACGTTAAATGGAGTAGGGATGGTTGGGAAATAAGTCGCTTTCCTGCGGGGGAACTGGCAAGCCTCCTCGGTCGTTTCAATCCCTGCGGAGTCTCGCCTCGCTCCTTCTCCCGCGGGAGTCTCCTCATTTCCCCACCCACCCAGCCATTTCATGTGAACGGACCCTTCCTGAAGAGAAAGGTTCTCCTACTTAATCTGGATTAAATGCTTTTATGACAGGATATTGCGGATAGTTACATCCTGAAATAGGTAGAAAAACACATGGTCTAATTCCTCATCACGCAGGTGATGTTTTAAGTGGTTTCGAGCTTCTGATTTGGCAAGGTCCGTAGGGGGATGATGAAGACTCCTGCGGGATCAACATGATCGGTGAGACCCCGTAAAGCGTTAGCTTGAGGAGGCTCAGCACATGCCCGCGGAAAGCGAATCATCCCACGCAGGACCTTCACGGTGAACCAATATCTCGAAACTGAGTCTTACAGTATCCGTCCCTATTGCTTAATAATGATCTTCATGAGAAATCAACAATAGCGCTTAACAGAGCTTTTTTTACATTGCATGTGTGCCGCCATCCACGATGATGACGTCACCTGTCACATGGTCAGAAGCCGCTGAGCTTAAGAAAATAGCCGCTCCTTTTAAATCATCTTCACTTCCGAATTTCCGTAAGGGTGTGCCTTCCAGAAAGGCATCTCCGCCTCTTTCCATAAGTACTTTGGACATCTTTGTCGGGAAAAACCCTGGAGCAATCGCATTCACACATATTCCCCGCGGGCCCCACTTGACCGCAAGATCCTTGGTGAAGGTAAGAACTGCTCCTTTACTTGAGTTATAGCCAATCGTGTCCATGTATTTTGGATCTGATCCTTTTAAGCCGGCGACAGATGAAATGTTAATGATTTTGCCTGACCCTTGCTCGAGCATAACTTTTCCTGCGATTTGAGACATGAGAAATGTCCCCGTCACATTTACGTTAAACACTTTCTGCCAGGCTTCAAGCGGCATTTCCTCTGCCGGAGCTCCCCAGGTCGCTCCGCTATTATTTACTAATATATCGATGCGTCCAAAATGATTGACGGTTTCGTCCACGACCTTCTGCATACTATCGGGATTCGTAACATCGCATTCAAAAGCAAGTGAGTCTACGCCAAGTTCTTTTAATTGGCTGCTTACTTCTTCGCAGGCATCCAGCTTACGTGAGCAAACCACAACGTGGGCACCTGATTCCGCAAAGCCTTCTGCGATTTGTTTACCAAGTCCCCGGCCTCCTCCGGTCACAATGGCCACTTTATCCGTAAGATTAAAAAGCTGTTTAGCGTGCATATTCGCCACTCCGATCCTGCGTCTTCTTAAGCTCATATTTAGCAACCGCGCGTCGATGGACTTCGTCTGGCCCATCCGCCAGTCGCAGCGTCCGGATATTTGCCCACTGCGACGCCAGTATCGTATCCTGGCTTACGCCCGCTGCGCCAAACGCTTGAATCGCCCGGTCAATGACTTTCAGCGCCATATTCGGAGCCACCACTTTGATCATGGCAATTTCCGCCTTCGCTTCTTTGTTTCCGACCGTATCCATCATATGAGCTGCTTTTAACGTAAGAAGCCTCGCCTGCTCAATTTCGATTCTTGAATCCGCAATCCATTCACGAATCACACCCTGATCAGCAAGCTTTTTCCCAAACGTTTCGCGCTCCTGCACCCGTTCACACATTTCTTCCAGCGCTCGTTCTGCTGCTCCAATCGTTCTCATGCAGTGATGAATTCGTCCCGGACCAAGTCTGCCTTGAGCAATAGCAAACCCTTTTCCCTCTCCCCAAATCAAATTGGAAGCAGGAACTCGAACGTCCGAAAACTCAATCTCCGCGTGCCCGTGCGGCGCATGATCGTAGCCAAAAACCGGAAGTGTCCGTTTAATCGTCACTCCTCTAGTATCAAGAGGAACCAGAATCATCGACTGCTGGTCATACTTAGGAGCATCCGGATCGTTTTTTCCCATAACAATACTAATCTTGCAGCGAGGGTCTCCTGCACCGGATGACCACCATTTCGTTCCGTTGATCACGTATTCGTCCCCGACCCGTTCTATACTCGTTTGTATATTCGTCGCATCAGAGGAGGCGGCATCCGGCTCTGTCATGGAGAAGCAGGATCGGATTTCTCCATCCAATAAAGGCCGGAGCCACTGATCCTTCTGTTCCTGAGTTCCATATCGCTCCAATACTTCCATGTTTCCCGTATCCGGAGCAGCACAGTTGAACACCTCTGGCGCGATACTCGATCGGCCCATAATTTCGCATAGAGGGGCGTACTCCAGGTTGGAAAGACCCGCTCCCCGTTCACTATCCGGTAAAAATAAATTCCACAAACCTGATTCTTTGGCCTTCCCTTTCAACTCCTCCATAATAGGCGGCACATCGGCAAAACGGTCCTGCTGGTTCAACTGTTCCTCATAAAGCGCTTCATTGGGATAAATATAGTCGTTCATAAAGGCATTCAATTTTTTCTGAAGATCTTTCACTTTATGTGAGTACTCAAAATCCATGAAATTGTCCCTCCATTACCCCGTTTTATGTAGCTGCTGTAATAAAACGCTTACAAAATACGATATTTCCTTTGATGACGTCCCTGCCATCCTGATTAGCGGCACGAACAGAGAAGGTCAAATCTTCTTCTCCTTGTTCATCAAGCACCGCATGTAGAGTAATCACATCGTTCAGAAAAACCATTCCTTTAAAGCGGATCGAATAGTCCTGGATAAAACCTTCCTCAAAATAAGGAGTAAACAGCTTCGCTAAGTTTCCCATCGTCCACATCCCGTGAGCAATAATCCCTGGAAGACCAGCCTTTTCTGCTTCCTCATCAATCGTGTGAATCGGATTGTAATCCCCTGAAGCACCCGCGTATTTAATAAGATCAAGCCTGGATACAGGAGGGAGTGTAATCACTTCGAGTGACTCGCCCACTTGCAAGTCCTTCAGTCCAGTCATACCGTCATCCCCTTTCGCACTGCTTCCGTGATAATAACCACCTGCTCTTCTGAGAAAATAAGCTTGCCTTCCGGATCTTCACCATACCTTTTCACTTTTAAAAATCCCATATTGCCGCTCTTACCGCTGCGTTCATAATAATCTTCTACTTCGGCGTAGCATAGAATCTCTTCTTCAACGAAAAGCGGCCGCTCATAATGATAGTTTTGTTCCCCATGAATCAACCCTTTATTCGGCAGGTACAACTCTTCAATTTCTCCGTAATCAAATACTCTTGGAAACGTCGGCGGCGCTATATTCCGGGAATAATTTTCTTCATCCGTATAAATAGGATGCAAATCTCCAATAGCTTCCGCGAATTTTTTCACGGCCCCTCGCTCTACTCTGTTTTTTACTTTTTCAGACCTTTTGCCAATCGTATGCTCAAACATAGTCAGCTTCCTCCCCTATTAGTCTTTAGGACCTCCGGCAACATAAATAACCTGTCCGTTTACAAACGACGAGCGCTCATCAGCATAAAAAGCAACGGCATTGGCAATATCCTCTGGTTTGCCGCTCCGGCCAGCCGGGATTTTCTCCACGCTTGCCTGTACCAGGTCCTCGAACGAAATACCGATTCGGGCAGCTGTTTCCTTCGTCATTTCAGTTTCTATGAACCCTGGAGCCACAGCGTTTGCCGTAATTCCGAACTTACCTAACTCAATCGCAAGGGTCTTGGTGAAACCCTGCAGACCAGCTTTTGCTGTTGCATAGTTTGCCTGTCCGCGATTACCTAGTGCAGATGTTGATGAAATATTGATAATCCGTCCATACTTATTTTCGACCATATATTTTTGTACTGCGCGTGCTGCGTTAAACGACCCTTTTAAGTGGACATCCATCACCGTATCCCAATCGGAATCGGTCATTTTAAACAGCATATTGTCACGAATAACCCCGGCGTTATTCACAAGAATATCAACCGATCCGAATTTTTCATGAACCTCCTGGACCGCGGCTTCAACTTGACTGAACTCTACGACGTTAGCTATTTTGCAGTAAATTTCAAAACCAGCTTCCTTAAATTCACTCTCAACTTCCTGTAATGCCTCTTCGTTCACATCAATAATTGCTACATTAGCTCCTTCTTCCGCGAAACGACGGGCAATTCCTTTCCCGATCCCACGGCTCCCTCCTGTTACAAATGCGGTTCTACCTTCAAACTGATTTCCCATGTCCATTTTCCTCCCTTGATATCTAGCCGATTTTTACATGACCTTTTAATAGATTTCTGGAAATAATTAATTTCTGAATTTCGTCCGTTCCGTCATAAATCCTCCATAGTCTAGCTTCCCGGTACCAACGCTCGATTGGAAGCTCTCTTGTGTAACCCATGCCTCCATGGATTTGAAGTACACGGTCTACCACGTTATTCCCCATGGTTGCTCCGTACAGCTTAGCCATTGAAGCGTAGTGACGATTATCCTCTCCGTTGTCGAGCGTAAAAGCAGCGTTCAATACAAGCCATTTGGCTGCTTCGATCTCTACCGCTGAATCGGCAATCTGCCACTGAATAGCCTGTCTGGTTCCAATCGGCTTTCCGAAAGTCTCCCGTTCATTGGCATAATCAATCGCCATATTCAGTAACCGTTCCGCCGCTCCCACGGCCCTTGCCCCGACAACCCAACGGGCAAAGCCAATCCATTCAAGTCCGAGTTCGTATCCTCGGTCGATCTCACCTAAAATATTTTCTTCAGGAACCCGCACATTATCGAAAACAAGCGCTGCCGGTCCCCACTCGCCCATGGTGTGGATATATTCTGATTTCCACCCCATAGACCGGTCTGCAATAAAGCAGGTCACTCCTTCTCTCCCACCTGAGGATTGATGAAGTTCTTTGTTGGTAACCGCAATGACCATTACAAAGTCCGCTTCGTTTCCGCCGGTGATGAATGTTTTTTCACCGTTTAAAATCCATTCATTTCCTTCTTTAACAGCCGTCATCCTGATATTACGTGTATCAGAACCTGCTCCTGGCTCTGTCATGGCAAAGCAGGATTTTAACTCGCCGTTGATCGTAGGGATCAGGTATTTCTGCTTCTGCTCCTCATTTCCGTAATACAGAATGTTGTCAGCTGAACCGCCAAACTGAAAGGGGACGAACGTCCGTGCTACTTCCATCTGCACAATGGCAAGCATCATTTGTCCAAGATCTGCCCCTCCATATTCCTCCGGCGTATTAATCCCCCAAAATCCAGCTTCCTTCGCCTTCATCTGGAGCTCCTTCATCTTGCCTTCAGGAAGGCTCGGCTTTCCTTCCCGCTCGTTGCGCAGCACATCATTTTCTAAAGGAATTAATTCTTTTTCTACAAATTTACGAATGGTCTTTTTAACCATTTCCTGTTCTTCTGTTAATCGCAAATGCATACCACTATCCCCAATCTTTGTTATTTTAAAAAGATGGACAACCAACATACCTACTGGTTAGTATGTTTAGTTTTATATTATTTTAAATTTTCGGAAAATACAACACTTATTGCATAAAATCTGGATGTGATTTCCGAAAGGATGATGATTATTGTAATCTTTCGATTTTGTTCATTCTATATCAAGTAAATTCGTCATTTTTCGCATATTGATTTTGAAAAAATTCGAATTGATTCTTCCAAATATGGTTAACAGATTCTGTTATCGGGTACATGTTAAATCGTGTACCTTAAAACTGAATTCCTTATAACGAGCCGGGGGAGGAAACTGGTCTTTTGATCCCGCAGCAACCTCTATGAAAGCCATAGAAGGTGCTCCTTCCAGCAGACTATAGTCTGAAAGATAAGGAGAGGACGATGAACGCACAACCTCTTCTCAGTAGAAGGGGTTTTGTTTTGTTGATATATCTTAATAAGTTTATAGATTCAGGTAATGTTATATTTTTTTTCATAAAAAAAGGAGGAATCATCAATGTCCAGACTTCGAGATGCCGTGATTCAGCGCAGGAACTATCTAATCTGCCAACTAATTCAAACTCGTAATTACAAATATAAACGAAAGCACCTTTTAAATATGCCACTGGAAAACTTGGAAAGTGAATATGATCTTCTTAGGGATAAAATTGGTTAAAAAAGTATTATTTTTTAATAGATTCGCCCCTTTCCATTAAAAAGAGCGCCTGGAAGTGATATCACTTCCAGGCGCTCTTCATTTTTTATTTACTTTCTTCCGGCAGGCGATAAACACCTTCTTCATCATGTACTTCATTTCCTACAAGCGCAGGATTGAATACACAAACAACACGGAAATCCGTTTTCGCACGCAAATAGTGTTTCTCATGTCCATCGAGGCAATACATCGTACCCGGTTTTATCTGATATTTCTTCCCATCTTTAAGCGTTTCAATCTCAGCTTCTCCTTCAATGCAGTACACCGCTTCAATATGATGCTTGTACCAAATATACGTTTCTGTGCCGGCGTAAAGCACCGTATCATGAAGGCTGAATCCTACATTATCATCCTTTAGAAGGAACCTTCGGCTTTTCCAATTATCGTCTTTTACTTCGCGTTCTGTTCCGATTAGATCTTCAAGTTTTACTACATTCATACTTTTGCTTCCTCCTTGCCTAGCACGGCTTTTATGCTTTCTTCAATAATATCTAAACCTTTAGAGATACCTTCTTCGTCGATTATTAACGGAGGCAGCATCTTAAGAACTTCATCATCTGGTCCGGATGTTTCAATAATCAGACCCTTTTTGAAGGATTCAGCGGCAATTTGCCCTGCCAGTCCTTCTTTTTTACTGGCGATCCCGAGCATCAATCCGCGCCCGCGAACCTCACCTTCCAGTTCCGGATAATCTTTTACAAACTGGTACAGGCGTTTTTGGAAAAGTTCACTCTTCTCTTCGATCGATTCACTGAATTCATTCGTTTTCCAATAATCTAATGCCTCTGTTGCTGTAACGAAGGCCAGGTTGTTCCCACGGAATGTACCGTTGTGTTCACCTGGACCCCACTGGTCATACTCAGGCTTGATCAAGGTAATCGCCATGGGCAGTCCGCTTCCACTGATCGACTTGGACAGGCACACTACATCTGGTGAAATTCCTGCTTTTTCAAAACTAAAGAATGTACCTGTGCGCCCACATCCTGCCTGCACATCATCTACAATCAGCATGATATCCAGACGACGGCACAGTTCTTCCACTTTTTTCAGCCATTCGAAGCTTGCTGCATTAATTCCGCCTTCTCCCTGAACGGTTTCCAGGATAATAGCAGCTGGAAGATCAATACCGCTTCCGCCGTCCTGAATCATTCTTTCAAGGTAATCCAGGGAATCGTAGCCATCCATGTAATCGTCGTACGGCATCGCCATGCTGTAAGTTAGCGGAATTCCAGCTCCGTGACGTTTAAAGGCATTTCCGGTAACGGAAAGCGCACCGATCGTCATGCCGTGGAAGGCATTCGTAAACGTGACCACCTTTTCACGGCCGGTTACTTTTCTGGCAATTTTAAGTGCACTCTCAACGGTATTGGTGCCTGTAGGACCAGGAAACATAATTTTATAGCTCATATTTCTCGGCTCAAGAATAACTTCGTTAAACTTTTTCAAAAACTCAGCCCGGGCATTTGTCGCCATATCCAGACTGTGTAGCAATCCATCACTTTGTATATATTCAATCAGCTTTTGCTGCATAGCATCATCGTTATGTCCATAGTTCAGGGCTCCTGCACCTGCAAAAAAGTCAATGTAGGAGTTGCCATTCCCGTCCCACATTTGATAACCCTTAGCTTTTTCAAATGTAGTTGGAAAACTGCGGCTGTAGCTTCGAACTTCTGATTCAAGATTTTCAAAAACACTCATGTCCGTTTTTTGATTAGAATTAGTCATTAAAAGTAGGTCCTCCTAGTTTTTTAGTGGTCCAATTTTGAACGTGTTCTCTTGCTCATGGTCCTCCCCCGGGAAATCGTCTTCCTCAAAACAAACACTGATATCACAAGGCACTTCTTTCTTCTTGGCAAAACCCTTAAATAATTGTTGGGAAGGTTTGTTTGAAGGGGAAACTGTAGCTTCTATATAGTTCACATCTTCATGACGCTCCACAATATGATCAATCATCCTAGTAGCAAGTCCTTGCCCCCGCTCCGATTCAGCTACCGCCACCTGCCAAATAAATAAGGTATCTGGTGAAGATGGATTGATAAATCCTGAAATAAATCCAACCGTGTTTCCCACATCCTTTACTACTACTGAGGTATCGCTGAAAAATTCGCACCACAACAGGTAGCTATAAGAGGAATTCAAGTCAAGAATGGGGATATTTTCAATCATTTCATACACTTCTGCTCCATCTGATTTCTCTGGTTCATAAAATTGATATTTTTTTACTTCCTTTGTAGTTGTTGGAATTGATATCACCTCAAAAACTTATTTTTTCTGAAAGTTCTGGCAAGTGCACAATTAGACACTAATAAAGGAGCGCAAATAAGTCAAAGCCGCTCAATAGCGGTTTTTTGGGCAATGAGGTGATGACACGTGCTTGATGGTAAATTTTAGTGTCAATGCTTTAGCAAAGCGCCTCATAAGTCCTTATCCTCTGCTTCTTAAAAAAATACATTGGAAAACCCTTGATACACATAGACTCTAGACCATTTGTACTATTTACGAAAAACCATATTAAATTGATAAAAAGGTCTTAAACAGGTGCGGGGACGTTTTTCACCGTGTTTCAGTATGAAAAGTGAACTTCTTTTATGGGATTCATTAAATTTTTGAGAGTATAAGTCTTTGTGCTCTCACACAAAAAAGAGACTTCCTGTCTTATTAAGAAAGTCTCTTTTTTCCGATATCACTAGAGGACGAACAGTGCTGAATACTTTGCTGGAAAACTCCTATAGCGAAACAATTATTGTAGATGGGCTACACACCTTTAACCTTTTTCTTTACCTCCGAAGTTCTAAATCTGAAATCTGAAAGCTGGCCTCTCCTTGATCCTGTTGCACCTTCCAGCTGGTCATCACTTGATAGTCTCCTAAATCCCCGACTTCCCAGGTCGATTTTTCTCCTTCACTTGTCACTTCATATGTGTAAGTATCCATTTTCACTTCTCCAATTGTCTTCTTATCCTTGCCGAGTTTTGATACCTTCACACCCGGATATTCGGTCTGGTTTTTCAGGATATTCGTCACTTCCGTGCGATCTGTCATGTTAAAAGGCATTAATAGCATCATCACATAAGACTGTCCTGCCATCTGAAGCATTTCGCCTTCCATTCGCTCTCCTCCGGCAACCATGCGTTTCGTTTCACCTTCACTGGTTACCCACAGCTCTATAGCCTCTCCTGATCCTCCATCTTCTTCCATGTTAACTTTAATATGGTTCGTTACCTCCCCATTCACTTCTTCTTCGCCAACTCTTTGCATCGTAATCTTTAAACTGCTTCCAGGGGAATCAAAAGAATAGGATATAAGAGAGAACTTATCCATAATATCCGTAAACCCTTTGATTTGCTGGAGTTTACTCACATCCCACTCTGCTTCGGTTTCCGTACTTTCGCTCCCCTCCCCCTCACTGCTTTCTGTATTAGTATTCGTCACTTCGCTTACTTCCTCCGTACTGTTTTCTTCATCCATTCCCTCTCCACTGGCTTCTTCTACGGCTTGATCATTGTTTTCCTTTTCATTCGTATTGTCCGATCCACCGCATCCAGAAAGTACCCACATAAACATCATGGCGATTGAGATAAAGCGAATGAATACCGGCAGCCTCATTAAGACGCCCTCCTTTTTAATTGCCTTTACCTGTCCGTCTCTTTCTTATTAAGCTTACCAAGCAAACACGAGAAGAAAAATTATACCCCAGTATAGTTTTTATGGATCCATCGAAAAAATTATACCTAGGTATAATTTCTTTTGGTGACCATCCGTATTACCTTTAAAGTACAGTATTTACATTAAACAGAAAGGCGGGCGACATGATGGATTCACAAAATGTTAAAAATAACAGCGGAATTGCAAAGGATATTGAAGACAATAAGGTCATTGCCATCTTAGCGTATCTTGTTTTTTTTCTCCCTCTCTTGGCCGCTAAAGATTCAAGATTTGCCATGTATCATGGAAACCAGGGGTTTCTTTTGTTTCTGTTGCTACTAGCTGTTAATACAGTGGGAACTGTAGTTCCAATCCTCGGCTGGCTGATCATTCTTCCTATTGGAAATCTTTTAATTTTAGCTCTATTGATTATGGGAATTATCAATGCCTCCAAAGGGGAAGAGAAATCCCTTCCTGTCATAGGAAAATATACAATTATTAAGCCTCCGGAATCTCATTAATTCATGTCTTGGAAGAGCTTTAAAGGTAAGGGGACATTTCCATAATTCTTTTCATAAGCTGGGTTCGGTTTTTGACCTGAAACTTTTTCAGAATGCTGCCCACATGTTTTTTCACGGTAATTTCAGTAATATGCAGCTGCTCGGCTATGGCTTTATTAGAAAGTTCCCCGTGAATACTCAGCAGGATTTCTTTTTCCCGTTTCGTTAACTGATGACGGTCTGCGACATGAAGCACATGATCTTTCTCAAGAGAAACAGTCTGTGAAAATTGTTTTAAATACTGAATTAAACGAGGTCCTCTCACATCCAGTAGAAATGTTGGAGAAGGCTGATCAGGACCAAAATCATAATGAGTAGCATTCGGAACCTTTTCGAATCCAAAAGCCTGAGTTAATTGCTGAAAGAAAGGAATGGGGGTAGAAGTAATGATTCTGCCCCCGGACAATAAAAGTGGAAATAAACTGTACAAGAGAAAAGACCGTGTATGACTATCTTCCGGATTTAAACAATCCAGCATGCGAATAAACCACCCTGAATAAGAATCTTCATCTACACGGTATTCTTCTTCCTCTTCCTTGGATAACTGCCTGAAGTAAGCCCGGGAAACCGGCTCTTTTTTTAATTGTTCAATGGTGTGCTTATTAATCGGCACAATAAGGGAAAGTCCAACCATTTCTCCTTCCTCGTTTTTTACAATCCTGCCCACGTTGAACCCTAGTTTTCTTACATACTCAGCTCCTATAAGGTCATTTTCCTTTTGATTATGTTCAGCGGATACATAGTAGTGGTAAGTTGTGTCTGTCTCCCGGTTATAGTAATGTGCTACACTGTCTTGATCGTAGCGGTTTCTTTTCTGAAAATATTCTTCTACTTCTTTGAAATTATGTGCCCCGACAGGTTCAATATATTTTTTCTGTTGGTCTTTTTCCTGAAAAAATGCAGAACGGATCACCTCTTCACCAAGGTGGTAAAAATATTCGGCAATCTCCCAGGTAGAACTCTGATTTCGATTAATTTGCTGAAGATAATAGGAAGCACTCCGCCTTTTTAAAGACTCATAGTGTTCAGGTGTACGCTCTTGTATATTTAATATAATGGCTGATCTGATAATTTCGTGGATGCCCCATCCATGATTGGTGCGGTTCACAAAGGATAGAGAGGTGAGCCTGGTAAAAGCAGTGGTAGTCGTTCTTTCATCTAAAATGAAATTAAGGGTAGCTTGATCAAAGTGACGCAGTATGGCGGCCGCTTCTAACAGTCGCTGAAGCTCTGGGTCGTTTACTTCGCTCAGCCACTTTGAGGTGAGATAGGTGAGAATCTCTTGCTTTTCGTGAGGATGATGATCTGTATCTTCTTTATTGCCGTAAGCCATTGCCGATAGGGACAAGGTAAGTGGATGCCCATTGGTAAAGCGCCAATAGTCCTGGATATCCGAGTGTTTCGTTACGCCTGCCTTACTCAAATATAATCGCGTCTGATCATAGGTAAAGGCTGATAGTTTCACTTGCGTTATGATGGACCGCCAGGCGGGTGACTCCATCCATCCAGCTGTCAGAGGATGGCGGCCGGCAAGAATGATCGAAATTGATTCAGGGAGAGATCTGAGAAAGACTTCACGGAACCAGCGGTCCAGTGAGCCTATCTTTTCATAAGTATCTACAGCTATAATAATTCGGTGGTTTTTAGAAGATTCTTTTAACATATGCAGGCACTGATTAAGAGGGGTTTCATGAGATTTGGAGAGTTTCAGGGACAATTTGGCATCTAATTGAAATAATAACTGCTCGGCAAGCATGGATGGGGACTGGGCAAAATCCTCACTATCCAACCCCAGGAAAACCATTCCATCCAGGCGTTCTGCCAGGCGTTGAAACGCATGAATCAAGAAAGTTTTACCAATCCCTCCCATGCCATAAACATGTACAATGCGTTTTGTGTCCTTACTGCTTTCAATAAAGTCACGAAAATACTGAAGTTCTCTACCTCGGCCTACAAACTGGTCATTTTCCAATTCCATAAGAGTGGTATTCCATTCTTCCTCACGCAGTTCTTTATCCGCATTGGATAACCACATATCCAGCCCTCCATTGTGAAGTACACTTCAAGGCCTTATCATTTCATAAAAAAGGTAAAAAGACCTGTAGTGCCTTTTTCTTTCTATACTATAAATTTACCACATTTTTCTGTTCCCTTTAGCAAATGAACGTAATTTATTTGATGATTCCCCGCTAAAACAAATTCATATGTTATTCGTATATTGATTTGAAAGGTAGGGTTGAAATCTTTGAAAGTATTAGAGACTATCTTATTTATCCCAGCCACCATCTCTCTAAGCATCTCTTTATTTGTTCAAATTGACTTCCTGATTATGATCACTTTATTTGGAGGGATCGGTTTCTCCGTTTTACGATTCGTACGTACATATGACCAAAGAAAATACCAGTGGCTGGGAAACCCGGATACTAAGTACTACTCATCTTCTCATAGGGGTGAATCATTCAACATGGACGAGGAAATGGATATTGGCGGAGATTATGGTGTAGGCGATAACTAATCGATTAACGCAGCAAAAGTAAAAAGATTCCCTCGCTATGCAAAACGAGAGAATCTTAGGTAACAAACAGCTAAAATCAGCGCATTTCCTTAAATACATTTTTCACTTTAGGAACAACGTAGTGGCTGCCGCCCTCGACATCCTCGATCATCATAGAAACCATCAAATCAGGGTTCTCCGTATCCCACGCAATAAACCAACCGTTCTCTTGCGCATTTTCTTGATCAAGAGATTGTTTTAACTCGGCCGTTCCGGTTTTTCCTGCGAGTTCAAGCCCTTCTACCTGCGGCTCGTACCCTGTGCCATTTTCATTTTCGACTACTGCTTGCAGTGATTCGCGTACAGTAGAAGCCGTTTCCGGACTCATGATATTTTCGTGCCAGGCCTGACCATTTTCCTCATTATTCATTAGAACGGGTTTTAGCATCGTACCTTCATTCATAAAAGGGGTGTAAGTCATGGCCAAGTGCAACGTACTCATTTGAACTTCCCCCTGACCGTAACCTGTATCGGCAAGCAGCGGTTCGTTGCTTCCAAACGAATCTCCATTCAGAATCTGTGAAGAACTTATTGGATAGGCTAGCGGGATGTCTTCCCCAAAACCAAAATCCTTCGCCTGCTCTAAAAAAGTTTCTCCGCCGATATCTAAAATGGAACGTGCAAAATAAATATTATCTGAGCGTATGAGCGCATCACGCAGATTCACTTGCTTCTCTTCGTTGGCTCCTGGAACCCGCGTCACCGAATATCCGCCCCATCCTTCCTCGCTGTAAGTGCGCTCAGGGATCGACATTTCTGTTACTGGGTTGATTGTTCCGGATTCAAGACCGATCGAAGCTGTAATCGGTTTGAACGTCGAGCCCGGAGAATAGGTTTTAGTAAATTTATTCACAAGCGGCCGATCAGAGTTTTCTGTCAACTCTTTTCTACGCTCCTGACTCATTCCTAAAACGAATTGGTTAGGATTATAGGACGGAGCGCTCACAAGAGCACTCACCTCTCCGGTAGAAGGATTGATCGCGGTAGCAGAACCGGAGTCTCCTTTTAATTGGTCATACACCGATTTCTGCACATCAGTTTGGATCGTAAGGGTAAGATCCTCTCCATCTGAAGCAGGCTTTTCAGCCAGTACCTCTTTCACCTCGTTATTTTCATCTAAGATCGAAACTTTACCACCCGGTGTGCCTCTCAATTGTTGCTCCATCACTCTCTCAAGACCAGTCTGTCCAACCTTATCATTGGAAGTATAGCCTTCACCTTCACGCTCTTTCAGTTGTTCAGCTGTAATATCGTCCACATAACCGGTCAGATGAGCGGCGGCTTTGCCCAGTGGATAAACTCGTGCATTGTCAATCTCATTAAATTGGGTCCCGGATAATTCTTTAATGGCAGCAATTTTTTCTTCATCATCATTAGCCACCGATCCTATAGGTACATAAGAGTCAGCCTTCACCCAGGACTGGTTTAGCTTTTGTTCGATGCTTTCCACAGAGATGTTCAAGATCTCTGACAGACCATCTTTCGCTTCCTCTTCGTCGCCTTCCATTCTAGACGGTACCAGTCCAACTTCTTGAATAGTACCATTCACGGCAAGTCCTTCTCCATCCTTGCCGAAGATCTCTCCCCGTTCAGGAGAGAGGGTTTCCGGATAAATGGTATCGCCCTCTTCCATTCCTGCAAAGATCATGGAAGGATTCCACTTTACTGCCCACCGCATATTATCATCATCTTCTTCAAATACAAGTTCCGCTTCATGCGAAAAATTGATCGTTCCGGCCATGGAATCCATGCTAGCCTCATAGGCAAACGTTTGAGTTTCCTCCTGATCATACTCTTGTTCTTCTTCAGGCAGACTATATGTAACTTTTAATTCACTTACATTAATGTCTTTGTATATTTTCTTGTACCTCTCTGTAAACTCTGCTTCGCTTATCTTCTCTTTAGAGTCCTCTCCCAGCAGTCCGTACATTGTTCCATATTCTTGATTTTCCCACGCCGCCATATAGCCCTTGAACGTTTCTTCCGGACTCGGCTGTTCAGAACAGCCTGCAAGACCTATGAACGCAAGAGAAAGAATAATAACCTTTAGCCACTTCATTGATAGCTGCCTCCTTCTAGACAAAATAGGACAAATCCCATCTTAATAGTAGATATTATATCAAAATTCTGACGATAACGTGGGAACCACAACCTATCAATTGGAAATTCCCCCCTCTTTATTTGGATCGATAGTGAACCTATCTGCTTATAAGAACTCTACGATAGTGTTTAAGTTCACTAAACTATTAAAATAACAAGCTCTATTAAATGCTGTTGTTTATTTTTTCAGAAAAAGTTTATTAAGCTATGGGGCCGGATTGTGTAACTCAGTTTCGAAATATCTCGAAACTGAGTTACACAAACGGGAGCTTATGTGTAAGATCAACACTGCGATTTAAAAGAGCCAGAATAAAAAAGAAGTCCCCATTAAGGGAACTTCCATAAACCACACGTTTAAGTTAATGACTCGATATATGATTTCAGGACATGCACTCCCTGAACACAATCATTCAGTGAAGACCATTCCTCCGGAGTATGGCTTACACCGTCTTTACTATTAACAAACAGCATAGCAACAGGCAAATAATGACCAACAATCAAAGCATCGTGCCCGGCTCCGCTTGGCAGCTCCATTGGCTCAATACTGTGCTGCTCTAACGCCTGACCCAGCTTTTCCTTTAAGTGATCAGGAATCGGTACAGGATCTACTTTCAAGGTCTGACGAAAGCGGTATTCCACCCCAAACTCTTTTGAAATCCGTGCCGCTTCTTTCTCAATCCGTTCAATCAATTGGTTTCTAGTTTCTTCGAAGATATCACGAACATCGACATTCAAAGCAACTTTTCCAGGAATAACGTTAATTCCATTCGGATATACATTCAGCTTCCCTACAGTTGCTACGGCAGATTCACTATATTCCTTTGGAAGATCATAAATATTCCTAATAAATTCTCCAGCCGCTACCAACGCATCTTGACGCTCCGTCATAGGCGTGTTCCCAGCATGACCAGCTGCTCCAATGAAATCAAATTCCAGCCAGCTCGGGCCAGCAATTCCTTCGACAATACCAACTGGCAGGTTATTCTGTTCCAGTCTCTTTCCCTGTTCAATATGGACTTCCACAAATGTCTCGATCTCTTCTAAATTTCGAACAGCACCGGCAAAGGTTTCACTAGAAAGCCCAATGCCATTCATGACTTCCTCAAAGCTTTTCCCTTCCTGGTCTGTTAGTTCTCCTTGCAGTTCAATATCAGCTGTTCCTGTCATGGCACGGCTCCCAGTGAGACCACTGTTGAAGCGCGCTCCTTCTTCATCAGAAAAAATAACCACCTCGTAAGGAACGCCAGGCTGATACCCCTTTGCTTTCCACGCCTCTACCACCTCAAGAGCTGAAAGCACTCCAAGGGGTCCGTCAAAGTGGCCACCGTTAGGTACACTATCCAGGTGTGAACCGCTTAAAACGGCGGGTTTCTCAGGATCTTTACCTTCTAAACGACCGAATATATTCCCAGCTCCATCCTTAGATATCGAAAGCCCCGCTTCCTTCATCCACTCGATAGCCAGCTCTTTAGCCTGCTTTTCTTCTTGAGAGAAGCCAATGCGCATGCTTCCTCCATCGTCTGTTAATCCGATCTCAGACAGGAGATGCAGGCGCCTGGCCAGGCGGTCTCCGCTTACGCCATCATAATCATAACGATTATCGTAATCCTTGACTAATTCTT
>NZ_JBAPTY010000049.1:0-14027 GCF_049282395.1 Halobacillus sp.
TGGATTTTAATGCTGATATAATCTTCAAAAGATAACTTCATGGTCTATCCCTCTCTATGGTATGCCACCAGAAAAATAGTTGCTATACATACTAATTAACATAATCTTAGATTAAAAAATAAAAACAGGTTTGTCAAAGGAATGGATTTGGGACTTTTAAGCTAGTTATCAAATTGTCGGAAACAGGTTTTGGCTAAAACTACGAGTTTCTGTTCTTGAACCATCCCATTCAACTCATATAAAATGAAGCGGTTAGTTTCTGTAACTTCCCCTACAGGTGTTATGGTAAAAACAATAGGATTCTACTGAAATCTACTAAATAAGGAGTACATTTATGAGAAAAACGAAACGATTCGAGGAGGATGCAAGGTATCGTGTAGCTAATCGAGAAGCCTTAATCGGGATTGTTCTGGTCATGATCAATTTTGCATTGTGGTTTGGGTTTGCCTACGGGCTGGGTTCAAAACCCGTAGAAGAGTATAGTTATATCTGGGGACTGCCGGCTTGGTTTTTCTACAGCTGCATTGCATCGACTATTGTAGTCGTTATATTAGTGATGCTGGCTGTTAAGTATCTGTACAAAGAAGTGTCGTTTGAAGAGGAGGATGAGGAATGAACGGGGAGGTAATTATACCGCTTTTATTATTTCTGGTGATTATTTTCTGTGTAGGCTTCTATGCTTCAAAGCATATTAGATCCACCTCGAACTTTCTACAGGAATATTTTCTTGGCAGTCGACAGCTGGGGGGATTTATCCTTGCCATGACGATGACAGCTACATATGGAAGTGCAAGCAGTTTTGTGGGAGGACCGGGAGTTGCTTACACGATGGGACTTGGGTGGGTTCTACTCTCCATGTCTCAACTGGCAACCGGATATTTTGTACTTTCTGTTCTTGGCAAAAAGTTTGCCATCATGGCGAGGAAAATTAGAGCGGTTACTCTAATTGATTTCCTAAAAGAAAGATATCAAAGTAAATGGGTAGTCGTTTTATCAGCAGCAAGCATTATTATTTTTCTATTTTCGGCAATGGCTGCTCAATGGGTTGGGGGAGCCCGGTTAATCGAATCACTCACTGGCCTATCCTATACAACGGCATTGTTTATATTTGCCGTGTCCGTATTGGTTTATGTCATTATTGGCGGATTTCGTGCTGTAGCGATCACGGATACAATTCAAGGTGTAGTCATGTTTGTGGGTACACTGGTCATTCTAATAGGAACCATTATTGCGGGTGGTGGCATAGGGAATATTATTTCTGATTTAACTGCAGAAAACCCGGCTCTTATATCACCATTTGGCTCCGATCAATCTCTTACTCCGCTATACGTATCTTCATTCTGGGTGCTAGTTGGAGTAGGTGTAGTGGGACTGCCTCAGGTAGCTGTACGAGCGATGTCTTATAAAAATTCCAGAGGCATGCATAAAGCTCTTATTATAGGTACCATTGTAGTCGGTTTCATCATGCTTGGTATGCATCTTACCGGGGTATTTGCCCGCTCAGTCCTTCCGGGTATAGAAGTAGGGGATACTGTCATGCCTAAGATTGCGATGGAGGTTCTGCCTAACTGGCTGGCAGGAATTGTGCTGGCAGCACCCATGGCAGCCATTATGTCTACGGTTGACTCTCTGCTGCTGCTGGTTAGTTCTGCGGTTGTTAAAGATGTTTATTTGAACTATGTAAAGCCGGAAGCAGATGATCAAACGATTAAACGTTTCAGTATAGGTGTAACGGCTGTTATTGGGGTACTTGTTTTCGCTATGGCCGTTAATCCCCCAGAACTGTTAATTTGGCTGAATCTCTTCTCGTTTGGAGGGTTGGAGACTGCTTTTATCTGGCCAGTAATTATGGGGCTTTATTGGCAGAAAGGGAACGCGAGTGGGGCACTTGCTTCTATAATTACAGGAGTAGGGAGTTATATTCTATTTCATTCGTTTATGCCGAACGCTTTTGGTATGCATACGGTGGTCCTGCCAGTAATTTTATCCCTGATGGCTTATGTAGGTGTAAGCCTGGTTACAGTTCGTCACCATGAAGATGTTCAAGCTGAAGTTTATGAAAAACTTTGGAGCGCTTAGCAATAAGTAAACAAAAAGCGGAAATTTCAGGTTAAATGAAGTTTCCGCTTCTTACTGAGGTTTTGGAGGTACAAGAAAAACAAATTTCACCGAGGCTGTAGGTACTGTTGAACTTCCCCAGGAAGCATCAATGATGTAAGTCATATTCTTATCCTTTTCACCTTTAATCGTAATGGACTGTTTGGTAACTTTTTCTTCAATAGCAGTACCGCCTTGAATTTTTTGATAAGAGAGAAAATCAGGTTCAGGAAAGCCTTCCGGAAACTTAATTTGCACTTTATCTCCTATTTCCGCATTGATTAACCCCGGCTTAATGGCTTCTTTTAACTGGTCAAGACTGTCCGTTACTTTAATTTCCTTTTGACGAAAATCTTCACATTCAGCTTGTGCCAGACATTCAATATAGTATTTGGCCTGATAGTCCTGACCTTTGTACATGAACAAAACCTCATCTAATTCCCTTTCAGTTATATTCACGGATGTAGCCTCATTCTCCTGGTTGGATTGAGTTGTATCCTGACTCGAACATCCTGCTATTATTACGGCGACGATCAAAAAACTAATGAATCGACTCATAAACGAACCTACTTTCTGCTGATCTTTTATCCTATCTTGGATTTTACAATGTTCCCGCTCACATCACAAACGAGAGGGGAGGCGACCTTTCGTTTTTTTAACTTTCTTTTTCGTAGGCTGTAAAGAGGCAGGTACAACGAAAACACATCACCGTTGGGTCAAGCTGATATGCAGAATCACTTTATAAAAAAGGAATGGCCGGATTATCCGGCCATTCCTTTTCAGCTTACTCTTCATTTTCTAGGAAGTATTTCTCCAAATCATCTACCATCTCATTAGCTGCGATATATCCTCCTGCTGTGTTCCAAATTGCATCACTTACTTCATGAACGTCTCCGGATTTCACTACATCAAGGTTTTGGAAGAGGGGATCGTTTAACCATTCTTCTTGAAGATTGCTTGCAGCTCCATCTCCTGGTTCATAGGTGAAGTAGAAGAGGACGTCTCCATCCATGGCTGGAATTCTTTCTTTAGTCGCTTTTTCCATAAAATCATTTACATCCTGAGATTCAGGTCGCTCGAACCCGATTTGTTCCAAAATGACACCTGAGAAAGAATCTTTATGATAGATTCGTACATGGTCCGGCAAGAAACGGATGACCGATACTTTTTGATTTAATTTATCTCCGGCTTGATCGGCAAAATCTTGTAGTCGTTGATCATATTCGTCGATCAGCTGTTGACCTTTGTCTTCCATATTTAGAGCTTCAGCATAGGTCATGAAATTACTTTGCCACTCGCCACGTAGTTTTTCAGAGAAGATCGTAGGAGCAATTTTGTTTAACTTTTCATAGATATCTTCCTGACGCTGTTTGTTACCAATGATCAAGTCAGGATCCAGTTCAAGGATTTTTTCAATGTTTACATTAGATTCATCCCCGACAACTTCTACGCCTTCCATTTGATCACTGATATGGTCGTACCAGGGATCACCTGTCCAGGATTTAACTGCTCCCACAGGCTTAACTCCCATAGCTAGAAGTGCTTCTGTACCTTCGTTAGTAAGGATGACGACACGCTCTGGCTTTTCCTCTACAGTAGTTTCTCCCATTGCATGTTCGATTGTGTATGGCTCAAAGTTTTCAGATCCAGCATCGTCAGAATTATCTCCGCCGTCCTGGGTAGTATCTTCTTCAGAAGAAGAATTTCCGCAAGCAGATAAAACTAATGAAAGAACCATCAATAGAGCTAATGGTGCTAAGTACCTTTTCAACATAATAGCAACTCCCTAATTGAATATGATTATCATTTACAATAAGAGATTATATAAAATCGAGGAAGAAGTCAATAGATTTTGTCATGTTTTTGTAGTTAAATTGAAAATGATTCTCAAATTCGTTGACACTCTTACGTTCTACAAATAGACTTATTACTAGGATTTGGGAAGTTTTAGTTTGAAAGGATAAGGTTTTATGGTATTACATTCAACAGTCTGGAAAGGAATAGGGATCTTCATAGGGGTACTGGTACTCCTTCTGTCTACCTTAGCCAGTGTTATTTTAGGATACACAGACGTGAATTTTTCGGATGTCTATGAGGCATTTTTTCATTTCAATCAATCAAATAAACACATCATTATTACGGATGTAAGGTTTCCGAGAGCCATTATTGCAGCTTGTGTAGGTGCTTCTTTGGCCATGGCTGGAGTATTAATGCAGGCTTTAACAAGAAATGCTTTAGCCTCACCGGGAATATTCGGGGTTAATGCTGGAGCCTCTTTTTTAGTGGTCCTTGCTATCGCTTATTTACCTGCTGTACCTATTGGCGGGCTAACGTGGGTATCGTTTGCTGGAGCTGCGCTCGCGGCAATCACCGTTTATGCGATTGGTTCAATAGGGAGAGAAGGGCTGACACCTATGCGGCTGACACTTGCTGGAGCTGCCATAGCAGCGCTTTTCTCTTCTTTCACTCAAGGAATGCTGGTATTAAATGAAAAAGCACTGGATGAAGTTTTATTCTGGCTGGCCGGATCTGTCCAGGGGAGAGATCTTGAGCACTTAATTCCAGTGCTTCCTTATTTAGCTGCTGCCTGGCTTGGTGCCTTACTTATTGCCCGGCATATTAACATTCTTCTTATGGGAGAAGACGTGGCCCAGGGCTTAGGTCAGCGAACGGTTTGGATAAAAGCTGTAACAGGCCTCATTATTATACTATTGGCTGGCGGTGCTGTAGCGGTCGCAGGCCCTATTGGTTTTGTAGGAATTGTGGTACCGCACTTCGCAAGGTGGATGGTTGGCCAGGATCACCGATGGGTCGTACCTTATTCAGGGATTCTGGGAGCCGTATTACTGTTGTTAGCTGATATTGGTGCCCGGTACGTAATCATGCCGGAAGAGGTACCGGTAGGCGTTATGACAGCAGTAATAGGAACGCCTTTCTTCTTCTATATAGCGCGTAAAGGGGGAGAAAGCTCATGAGTAAAGAAACTTCTATTCGACATACAAGAAAGAGATATGACTCTAAAACAATAACGATTTTAGGAGTATTAACATTCGTTTTATTGGTCGTTTTCCTATTTTCAGCTTCATTGGGACAACTTTTTGTTCATCCAGTGGACGTATTAAAGGTTTTTGCCGGACAGGGAGAAAGCTCAAATCAGATGATTGTAAATTCCTTTCGAATGCCACGAATTCTGAATGCCTTGTTTGTAGGTATGGCACTCGCTGTCAGCGGAGCCATTCTGCAGGGGATGATTCGAAATCCGCTGGCTTCGCCTGATTTTATCGGTCTTACGGGAGGTGCCGGCGTTGGGGTTGTAGCGTTTCTGGCCGTTTTCAGTAACGAAGATAATGCTTTAACCGTTAGTATAAGCTGGATGCCTCTTGCTTCTTTTGCAGGTGCTGCTATTGTAGGGGTTATGCTTTATGTTCTGGCCTATAAGAATGGCATTTCACCTATGAGGTTAATCATCATTGGAGTCGGCATATCCGCTCTTGCACAAGCCATCATCACTACTCTTATGATTGTAGGTCCAATTTACCGCGCTTCCCAGGCAAACATATGGCTTACAGGCAGTGTGTATGGTTCCAATTGGGAAGAGGTGAGAGTCATTATACCCGTCGTGGTGGTGTTATTGTTCCTATCGCTGGTGGTAGCGAGAAGGATTAACGCCCATGAGCTTGGAGACGAAACGGCTGCCGGTATTGGAGCTAACTTGAATAGGGACCGGCTTATCTTCCTGATACTAGCTACCGCACTCACAGGCATTGCTGTAGCATTTGCTGGCGGAATTGGCTTTGTAGGGCTAATGGCTCCGCACATTTCCAGACGTCTTGTAGGGTCCTCCTATGGAGCGCTAATTCCTATATCAGCTTTAATCGGCGCTATTCTCGTTATGGGAGCAGACTTAATCGGCCGCACCGTATTTTTACCTTTAGAAGTGCCGGCTGGTGTGTTTACAGCCACTATAGGAGCTCCCTATTTTATTTTCCTTTTGTTTACAAGTAAACGTTCTTAAAAAAAGAAGTCCAACAGGGCTTCTTTTTTTATTTGGATCAGTTAAACGTAGCTGCCCGATTTTCCACAAAAGTGTTATCAAACTGTATGAGAGACCCAGTTTCGAGATGGTTCACGAAACTATTCGTCCCAGTACACAGGGCCGCAGAATGAGAGCTATTTCCAACACCCGAATCCTTCACTGGGCAGGATGAACAGACCTGATCTAACACAATCGGAAGATTCTCTGCAAAATTAATCTATAAGCAAATGTAAGGGGTATTAATTTAACCATTTATTAGATTATGAGAAAATATTTGTGAAAAGTTTAAATATTAAGGAGGATACTTTCATAATGATCAGCGGGTTTTGGTTTTTAATGATAATTATTTCTTTACTCGTATTGCCATTGATGTATGGTATGCTTCGGGATTTCTTTGGCGGGAACACCAATCGGTTCTATGGAGATGAACTGAACAAGCAGCGGAGAACAAAAAAGGAAGAAGCATATGACAAAGCACATGAAAAAACGGCAAGATACTATGAAAGAGGGGGCTCTGGAGGAGATGGAGACCCTTAAAGATGAGCTCTAAGTTGGGGAATTCAGAATCATTATTAATCATAATATTATTATGTTAACTAATTGTGGTCTGGATCTGCTACTCGGTTGATGTGGCTTTTTTTTTAATAGTGAGAGGAATATAAGCTGGTTGTGCCACTCACTATGGAATGGGGGTTACGGGAGAAAAACATGCGGTTTATTAATAAGGATGGAGTTATACAGAAAAGGAGGAATTTCAATGGATCAGGGATTTGAAAAGCGTAAGCTAGCAGACCGTGAAGAGGTAAAGCAGCTGGACCAGCGTCTGTTACAAACTAAAACATCCGTTGAGAATATCTTGAAAGATCAAAAATTGTATTATGACCCAGTTAAGTCCGAGCAATCCATAAAAAGCTACTATAGGAACATCAACTTTCAAGAAGCGAATCGAAAAGCATTAGGTGAATTAGTACAATCCAGCCACAAGAAAAAGGTTCGCTATGATCCTGGCGAATATGTATATCCCTGGGTCGATTTAAGACCGGATGGAAAGCTGAGAAGCATTTACTCAGGTGAAGCAAGAGAACCTGAAGATGTCATTCAGGAAGATTTCGAAACTTATTTGAAGAATAAAGCGGCCTTTGCAGAAACTGAAATCCCGGGCGAATTCTCAAGTCTTTTGAAATATAACTGTGAACACGCTGTTCCCCAATCCTGGTATGATAAAAAAGAACCGATGCGAGGCGATCTTCATCATCTGTTTACATGTGATCCTCGATGTAATTCAATCAGAGGCAACTATCCTTATTACGATTTTGCAAATTACCCCAATCAAGAGCCAGCAGTAAACCGTATTGAAAGCCAGTGTGGAAAAGCAGAGAATGAATATTTTGAGCCCGAATATGCCAAAGGTGCGGTTGCTCGTTCCATGCTGTATTTCTTGTTAAGATATCCTGAAGAAATTGAACCCGGATACAGAAAGAAAGTGGACGAAGAGCTACTCCTTCAATGGCACCAGGCAGAACCTCCAGGTGTATATGAGCAGCATAGAAATCAGGCGATCTATTCCATTCAGGGAAATCGCAATCCTTTTATTGATTTTCCTGAACAAATGATACAAGTATATAACAATTAATGATAACCCCCCCTTTTGCAGCAGGGAGCTGTTAAGGGGTGTTTACTCTTTTCAATCCAAATTTAGCCAGGGCTTGCTGAAGCGTAGCACACGTATGAATATTGCTAAAGTCGATTCCTAATGATGTGATGGTCTGCGCAATGGAAGGGCGGATCCCTGTAATACTTGTCTCGATGCCGAGTAATTTTAACGACTGAATAATGTTAAAGAGTTCATTACTTACCATAGTATCTAAGATAGGGACCCCTGATATATCAAAGATAACCTGCTCTATCTTGGTTCCACTTGTTTCGGTTAAGGTAACTTCTTTAATAAGTTCCGCTCTATTCGTATCGATTTCCCCAACCAGTGGTATGACTACTAGTCCTTCCGCTACGGGTACTACGGGCACTGATAATTCTTCCATCGCACTATAAGCGGTGGCAGCAAGCTGACGATTATGGTTTTCGTGTACTTCTCCAAACACCCTGACTACTAGGTCCACCAGGCGATCTATTTTTTTCGTAGTCTCAATTACGGTTTTCGGAGATATTTTCTCTAGTTCCAGCTCCTCTTGGAAGAAATCCCAAATGATAGGTTGATAGGCTGAAATAATTCGCAGGGAATCAGTTAAAGATATCCCGTGTTCAATTGTAAGAGAAGAGACCTTCCATGCCCAGCTCTGAACCTTTTCGTATACCTCATCTTCTGCTTTGAATAGTATTTCACCTGAAAACTCCACAAGCTCTTCTCGCACATTCATATATTCTTTTTCGTCCATCCCTCGTTTTTCCAAATTTGCCTGAGAAATAGTAGGTATATGATTACTATATGTTTTAGCCAACTGGTATTTGTGATCAATGATCTTTTCGCCAATATATTTAAATTCTCTCTGCATCTAATTCTCCTTAGGATTAAATAATGGAAGCGCTCACCCATAATAAGGGAATTATACCATTAAAACTTATCGTAATATAAGTTAATTTTTTATTGATTTCAATACTAATATATGGAAAAACAATTATTTATCCTTTCACATGCGGGCTTAACCGTGTAAAGGTTTTCTCTAATTATTAGGGTGGACAATCAAATTGCTGAAAGATTCTCAGAAACAACTATACTATACCTCTCAGAACAAGATAGATTAAGAGTCTTTCTTTTGACTGTATTGGGGGAAGTGGCTCTTGATTTAAATGAGAAAACAATAATACTTTCAAAGGAAATGTGGGTGGTTCTTCATTGAGAAGCGTATTCTGTAAGGTGAGAAATTCAAAGTCAACTTTTAAAATAAATATCTTAAATTGTGAAACTTTATCCGGTATGAATTCGTTACGGAATGGTGAGCTTATTTTTTTATAGTAAAAATAAGTGAAAAATAGAAAAAGGGGTTGTAAATTTGCTGGAAAATACTTTGCTCGCTATCATCCTAATTGTATTAGGAGTCACTGTGGTTATAGGGGGAATTATCGCTTTTGTTATTTTCCGTCTGCGTTACAAAACAGCTAGCTCCAACGAAGCTTTAATTGTGACAGGACCGAAACTTGGAGATCCTGAGCAGGAAAAAAATGTGTTTGAGGACGAGAATGGACGATCTGTGAAAATTATCCGTGGCGGTGGATACCGTTTACGAATGTTTCAAACAGCCACACCAATTGACTTAACTTCTTTTCAATTACAAGTGAATTCAGAAAAAGCTTATACCAAAGAAGGAATTCCAGTGAGAGTGGCAAGTACAGCTGTAATCAGTATTGGCAGTGAACTTGAAATTATGGCTAACTTCGCTGAAAAATTCTTAGGAAAGAAACAGAATGAGCGTGAGTCGGAACTGAAAGATGTGTTAAATGGACACCTTCGCTCTATTATTGCTTCTCTTCCCATTGAAAAAATTTATAATGATTTTAAAGAAGTGAATACGCAAGTTAAGAAAATAGCGGAAGCTGATTTGAAAGGAATGGGCTTTGAAATCACTTCGTTCGCTCTTAACGACGTAGAAGACGTTGACAAGGAAAATGGATATATTGATGCTCTAGGCCGGCCGCACATCGCCGAGGTTCAAAAGAAAGCAAATATGGCTGAATCGGATGCGACGAAAGAGACTCGTATCTATCAGGCAAAAAATGATCAGGAAGCTCAAGATGAAGAAAACCGGAGACTTACGGCTGTTGCCGAATCAACTAAGGAAAAGGATATCAAGGAAGCAGAGTTCCAGAAAGATACCAACCGGGCAAAAGAAAACGCGAATCAGGCGGGCGAATTAGAACGTCAAAAGCTTGCTCAGCAAATTAAAGAAGAAGAACTTAAGGTTCAGTACATAGAGAAACAGCGAGCTGTTGAGCTGGAAGAGGAGGAAAATAAACGACGCCGTTCCATTGCTGACGCGGAAGCTTATGAAGTAACCAAACGAGCCGAAGCCGAAGCAGATACAGAGAGAATAAAAGGGGAGTCCGAAGCGGAAGTTATCCGTCAGAGAGGGATTGCGCAAGCAGAATCTAAAGAACGGATGGCTAAAGCTATGGAACACTATGGTGAAGCAGCAATTGTAGAAATGCTTATTAACGTATTACCTGAATATGCTGAGAAAGTGTCAGCTCCTCTATCACAAATTAAGGATATGAAGGTCATTGACATGGGAGGATCCAATTCCAATGGCGGATCAGCGAAAGTAGCGAACAGTGTTACTTCAACCATGCTGGGTATCCAGGAATCATTAAAGGAAACAACAGGAATGGACTTGAAAGCTATGCTTGAAAGTTATGTTTCTAGAGGTAATGTAACGAACTTTTCTTCTGAAGCATCCAAGCAGTTTAATGAAGCTTCTGCAACTATGGAAGAAGAGGAGTCGGAGAAGACGACGGAAGATGATCAAGACCCTAAGGAATAAAAACTAAATGAGCAGCATGTGAGGAAAAGTTTCCTCCATGCTGCTTTTTTCATTTGAAGAAGGATGTAAACTTATTCCTAATAGGATAAACACAACTAAAAACCTCAAACTACCTAAAGAGGTGATTGATGTGGAAAAACGAGTGAACAAACCTGAAATTCATGAATCGTCCTATCCAAATGAAGTGGAAGTGGAAGCGGGATTGAAGTCAGACAAGCCTCTTTCAGACGAACGCTATGAAGGGGATTCTGTTGATGAACACGAAAGGTTAGAATCTGCAAACGAGTATCTCGGAGAAAAAGAAATAAAGCAGACCCTTAATAACTCTTGAATGTAAAAAAATGGAGGACCAGGTCCCCCATTTTTTTACATTCAACATTTATAGATGGTCTGATTCTTTTTTTACCAGAAACGGGACGAGCATTGGAATAATTAAAATGATGACCAGTAACCGAATGACCTGCATGGCAGCTACAATACTTGCATCTAAATTAAGCGAAGATGCGACGGATGCCATCTGTGGGGCGCCTGCGGGTACAATAGCTATTAAGCTGGTTATAAAGTCAAGCGGCGTCAAAATATAAAATACAAAGGTGATGACAAAGGTTAGTAAGAAGAAGGCCAGTAGTACAGCCAGGCTCATCCAGCCAATCTGTTTAATTTCTAACAGCGAATCCCTATCAAAGCGAGAACCAATGATCACCCCAAGTAAAGCCATCCCACCGCCAACCATCAGATTTGGCATAGAGGGTAAGGGCTGGACCAACGTAACGAACAAAAATCCTAACACAATGGAATATAAGAAAGGAGCAATAGGAATTGCCCATTTCCGTGCCAGTAATAGAGTTAAAACTGTAAGCAGTAAGTAAAATAAAATCGCGGTCCACATAGACATGCTGCTTTCATTTCCAGTGGATAAGTTTGTCCCTTGAGCATCTGTAGTAGATATAAAGGACGTCATAAATCCAGCAACAATAGGAATAGTAGAAACGAGCATCATAATCCTTACCGTTTGAAAAGCGGCCACCATGCTCATATTCGCATTATATTCTCTACTTAGAGCCATCATTACGGAAGCTCCAGCTGGTAAGCAGCAAAACAAGGCTGTTTTCTCATCAAGGTTTGAATATTTGGCAAGGAGTTTACCTAAGAACCAGCTAGCTGTAAGCAGTGTAACCAGTGTTACAGCTAGTGGCAGCAAGTAATTGGCAGCTTCTTGAAACATCGAAACTTGAATACTTAAGCTGATGCTTATCCCAATAACGGCAAGAGATAGATTAAACAAATAATTGGGATAGCTAACCTCATTAATGAACAGACGATAAAAAGCACCAACGAGCATAGCTCCAAGCAGCCATCCCGCTGGTACACTCATTAAGTCAAATAGATAACCGGCTGTAAACCCAGCCAGTAATAATAGCGGTTTCTTCATGTTCTCAACACCTAATTTTATGATGGGGGATAAAAAATAAAAGCATCTATTCAAAAGGTATGAATAGACGCCGCAAATTTTAACTCACTAAAGCTTAGCACAAGAGGACAAAGGGTGCATGGAAACTGCTCAATTAAAAGGAAAACACCTAATTTCCTGAATATGCTTACAAATAGTAGATATGAGATCATTTTAATCTATAAAGAAGTTGACCAATGGAATTTGTGTGAACAAACAAGAGCATTACTTTCCCGAAGGGTTAGACAGTAGAATCATGAAAAATATGGAACGGATTAAGCCTTGAAGTCATTGGGTTATAGCTGTGTGAATTCATTGATAATATGATGTATTCACCTAAGTTTTGGCGGATGCTAGATCAAGCACTTCTAAGCTTTTATATAAGGATAGGGAGCAGAAGTAAAACAAACTTACAATTACTATTGAACTTTACCATTCTGTTTAGTAAATCGTCCAGCTGCTGAGAGATGTTAAGAATTCTATTGTAATCCTCACCTTGATTGTAAGCTTCATACATACATTTTCTCGTTTCTTCAATTTTAGTTTGTAAACTTTCTTTATTCATCGATCAAGCCTCCTAAATACATTGGCATATAATATACATCGAATAAATTAACATTAGATGGCTTTTATATGCATTACGTTCGGAAAAAAATTCATTGAATTATCATATTTTATATTTATGGCGTATCAAATGCAAGTTTATAAACATCAAATCGATATAAGAAAATATGTTTAGGTAATTGTGCCAATCTTTTGTGAAAATTGGCATAATAACTAAAAAAATATCCAATTTATGTTATATTTTTAATTGAAAGCGTTTTAATTAACGTTTCCATTTTTTTATCTTCTTGGTTAAACGTTTAATCATTAAGTTATAGGTTTTTAAAATTTAAGGAGGGGTAAATTTGAGTAAATTGCAATGTTTTATTGTTGGAGGGATTTGTTTCTTTATGTTTCTATTTATGAGTTTTTTTCCCACACCATCCTTTGCAGGTGGAGAAGATATGAGCAAATCAATCATACCTGAGGATCAAATTAGAGTGCATTATAAACGTATGGATGAAGAGTATAAAGGCTGGGGTCTGCACTTGTGGAATCAAGATGATCAGAACCCTGCGATCAATTATGTTGTAGATTGGGGTACCCCCGTACTTTTTGAGAACAAGTCCGATTGGGGAGCTTATGCTGACATCCCGGTAGAAAATATTGAAAATGGACTCAATTTTATCGTACATAAAGGTGATGATAAGGACACACCTGGAGACAGAAGCTTTCCAAGCTCAGGTGAAAGAGAATTCTGGCTTGTTCAGGGTGATGCCGATGTGTATCTAGAACAACCGGAAATTTCTACAGATCTGACATATGCTGAAATTATAGAAGATCATCAAGTAGAGGTTAACTTAAGTAATGTACCAGCTGAGTGGACAAAAGGTGATTTTTCAATTAAGCAGCCCGACGGGACGTCATTAACGATCGAAGAGGTTCAGGTGGAAGGTCAAACGGCTCAATTAACTATAAAGCAAGCCCTGGAGGTAACAAAAGCCTACACGGTAAAGTTTAATGATCAGGAAACAAAAGCGAAGGCCTCCTGGCAATTGATTGATAAGAAATTTTCCTATGACGGAAACGATCTTGGAGCTACCCTATACAAAGATGGATCAACAAAACTCAAAGTATGGTCTCCTGTAGCTGAAGAGGTATCGGTTACTCTTTACGATAAACAGGACCAGAATGAGGTTGTACAAAAGTCAGTCCCTATGACTAAAGGTGAAAAAGGGGTCTTTGAAGTAACCTTAAATGAGCAGAACACTGGGGTTCACGATTTAACTGGTTATTACTACCAGTATGAAGTAAAAGCATTCGGTGAGACCAGGACAGCACTTGATCCTTACGCCAAATCGATGGCGGCCTCTAGAGATGATGATGAAGACACAGTAGGTAAAGCGGC
>NZ_JBAPTY010000050.1:0-2416 GCF_049282395.1 Halobacillus sp.
TTGATCACCGAGTAATTCTCCCCATTCCTCAGGTCCTTTATTGGAAGTCAGTATGATAGAACTTCGTTCATATAAGTGATTGACTAAATGAAAAAACAAATTAGCTTCATGTTGATCCATAGCCATATACATCAGGTCATCAATGATAACTAGATCAGATTCTCGTATTCGTTTGAGGCGCAGCTGCGATTTACGGACGTATTCTTCTGTTTTTAATAATGGGACTAACTCTCCCATAGATATAAACGCTACTCGATAACCCTGTTGAATGGCCTCTAACCCTAACCCAATAGCTAAGTGAGTTTTCCCTACACCAGGAGGACCGAGAAAGATCAAATTATATAGTTGTTCTAACCATAAGAGATCTCTCAACTGTCTAAGCTGACGCTCGCTAAGTGATGGTTGTTCGTCATGCTTAAACTCGGCCAGGCTTTTCTCGTAAGGAAACTTGGCCCACTTCAAATGTTTTTGGATCGTCTTTTCTTCTCGGCGTTTTTCTTCATAGCTGAGAAGTTCATGAAGCAATTCTTGGTAGGTCCAAGAGTGAGCTTCTGCTTTCCTGAGGAAAGCAGGGAGCTCTTTGGATGTCTCCGACATTCTTAAGTGATGAAATTGTTCTTGAAGGCGTTCGACTGATCCTCCCACATTAAACACCTCCAAGAATTTTAAGATACCCGTCTATTTCCCTTAAAGTTGCTTTTTGTTTGATTAGTTCCGTAGGAACTTGGGCGGGAATTTCTTCATATTCTTGAGTAGTATTGATTTTTAACTCCATTCTAGAAAGATGTTTGGCTACATCCAGAAAATCATTGGCACTCCATAAATTCTCCTGAACACAAATCGTAATAGCTTGATTAATAAAGGGTTCATAACTCCTTACAGCACCTTGTAGAATTTGGAGTTGATCTCGTATATACCTTGGATAACGCTGATGGATTTCCTTTAGGAAAACCTCAATCTTATCCTCATTCTCAAATGGTTTCTTTAGCGTCTCCATATAGGCAGCGATACCTTTGGAACGATCTCTTGAATGATCGTTGTTCTTAATTAGCTTTCCTTTGCCAAGATGGATCACATGAGTAGCTAAAAGGGCACCATCTTTTGTTTTTTTAATCATGAGCTTTTCATTCTCTTCTTGGACATAAACCATATTTTTTTCTCCTGAAACATAAGTTCCTAACGGAACAGAGTAACGGTTAGATTTATACTTAATGACATTGTCCTTATGCACCATTCTTGCTATACTTGTATTAAGGGTACTCTCGAAAGAGAGTGGTATAGAGACTTTTCGTAAGTGTGGCTTTTCCAGGGCAAACACTTCGACAGGTCTCTTTTTTGTATTGTTATGGATCTGATAATTTCCTTTTCGCTCTAACCAAGCTAGACATTGCTCATTCCACTTTTCAAGGTTATGAAAGACTCTGTTCTTTCCAAAGTTTCGTTTCGCAAATTTCACCACGCTTTCGACCTTTCCTTTGGATTCAGGGTCAGCTTTCTTACAGAGATACACGCGGAAGTTACGGTTGGTTTTATAAGCTTGGAACTCCTCCGTAAATATAATATCCCCGCCATTTTCGCTTACCGCAATTAACTTATCCTGATCATAAACAATCTCTTCCGTAATTCCTCCATAATATTCAAAAGCATTTTCATGCCCCCGTAATACATCTCTAGTCGTAAAAGGACGAATTTGCCATTCAATGTATTTGTAACGAGAGTGGGAGAGAACAAATGCAATGGCATACAGTTTAACGAATGCTCCTTCAGAACTCTTTACTTTCAATTCTCCAAAGTCAACTTGCATTTGTTTACCCATAGGTAAATCGATTATCGATTCAAACGTTCTGGTATGAAGAACCTTGGGGATATGGTAGTTCTCTCGAAGTTCTTTCACGTAAGTTCGCACTGTACTTTCCCCAATTTCTGTGAAGGAACAACGTTCCGCCAGCCAATCAGATATTTGAGAGGCAGAAAGATCCGGGTGCTCTTTAAGCCAATCTAAGATTTGAGATTGATAAGTATCTAGCTTACGTTTCCTAGTGCTTAATTCCCCAACCCATTCGTTTGCTTCTTGAAAGTCCATCTCCAAATATGTATAAACGGTGTTTCTTGAAAGATCGCATTTTCTAGCAATCGCCGCTATACCAAACCCTTCTCTTCTTAACTGATGAACGTAAACATGTTTTTCCAACCTTTTCACTCCTTAACCCCCACCCAGAAACTAATGTACTTGATTAGTTTACCTGACTAGATGGTTTAATTGATGAAAAAGTGTTCAATTCTATCAAGCGGAAACTGTTAAATTTAGTCTAGCAGTTACATTCCTATGTAAAAGAAATTTCACCTTATTTAATAGCTTTAGTGTTTATCACTTTTTTTGAATTAGTTTTTGATTTAGGTTTGAATATGTATTACG
>NZ_JBAPTY010000051.1:0-2065 GCF_049282395.1 Halobacillus sp.
AAAATCCGTGTGTCGGCGGTTCGATTCCGTCCCGAGCCACTCTCTGTGAAAGTCTGCGATAAACTCGCAGGCTTTTTTTATATTGAAATGAATCAATTCTTTCTTCTCTTACTAATATTTTCATATAGTTAAATGAATAATATGGAATGTTAGTATAATCTATAATGTTTTTGGGCATGAAGAAGGCGGAAATATTAGCATCTGTACCTGGTTTTGGTAAGTATATGATAAGAATATTACATTTTCTCTCCCCTGTTTTATTAATAATTTTCATATGATAGGTTTATTAAGTGAAAATATTAATAATAATGATAATAAAAGAGATAAATAGATTCACAGGGGGAAAGGAAATGAAGAAGGATAGAAAAGCGGTTATGACAAAGGCCGCTTTTACAGGAGCGCTGGTATTAAGCTTAACTGTGGGGACAGCTTATGCTGATAAGAATTTAAATACGGTGTATCAGGTATATGTGGATGATGAATCCATTGGAACCGTAGATAAAAAGGAAGACATTCAATCCTTTATCGAGGATCGTGTTCAGAGAGCGGAAACCACATATAGCGAAGAAGATCTTAAACTGAACGAAGATATCACCTTTACGCGTGAGAAAAATCTTTCGTCTGAGAGCAATAAAGCGAAAGTGCTGGACCAATTAGAGGAATCGATTTCCGTTTCTGCTGAATCCGTTCAAGTAAACATAGATGGTCAAACGGTTGCTCAGCTTTCTGCCGAGGAGGAAATAGAGGAAGTTAAACAGCGGTTGAAAGAAAAATATGTGGAAGAGGAAACTCTTACTCAATTAGAGTCCCAAGATTCGAAAGGTAAACCAATAGAGAAGGAAGAAGGTGAATCCGGCATTTTATCGGTTGAGCTCAGCCATGAAATTAAAGGAGAGAGCTCTGAGGTTCACCCTTCCCAAATATCTTCAGTCTCACAAGCCGTGCAAGAGGTGAAAAATGGAGTTGTGGTGGAAAATAGTGATGAAAGCCAGGGAGGAAATAAACCGATTGAAGGGGAAGTTACCGAACCCCTGACCGAGGTAGTCGTAAAAGAAAAAGCTGTTAAAGAACAAACCATAGAGTCTTCCCAAAAGATTGTAGAAACCAACGATCTATTAAAAGGTGAGACAGAAACAAAACAAGAAGGCAGCGATGGAAGAAAAGAAATCCATACCTTGATTACCAAAAAGAATGGAAGCGTGGAGACAAGAGAAACCTTGAAAGAAGAAGTGGTGGAAGAACCTGTCGAAGAAGTTATTCTTAAAGGAACGAAAGTCATCCCTTCCCGTGGTACAGGTACTTTTGCGTGGCCTGCAGTTGAAGGAACGATTACGAGCCATGTGGGTGAAAGATGGGGAAGATATCATAAAGGGATTGATATTGCAGGTGTGAATGACCGTACGATCAAGGCAGCTGATAACGGAGAAGTCGTTACGGCTGAATATCAGAGTGGGTTTGGCAATAAAGTCGTAATTGATCATAATAACGGATATGAAACAATTTATGCTCACCTTCATTCGATTGACGTGGAGGTAGGAGAGACCGTCCGAAAAGGAAACAAACTAGGCGTAATGGGGACAACGGGCAACTCCACGGGTGTTCACTTGCACTTTGAAATTCACAAAGATGGAAAACTCGAGGATCCAGATTCATTTTTCTAGTATCGCTGTTATATTTCCATGATAATGTTAAAGAAAAGCTCCCGATACTGGAAGACTCAGTTTCGAGACTTTTGTGAGAATTAGGTCCTGCGGGGGCGATTTCGCTTTCCGGCCCTGCACGACGCAGGGTCGTTCGACGTTGCCACAGGACGTGGCGTTCTTAGTCGAACATCCCTTGTGCTGAGCCTCCTCAGGCTAAAGCCTTCCGGGATCTCACCGATCATGTTCATCCCGCAGGAGTCTTCATCGTCCCCCTCCGGACCTTGCGAAATTGGGAGTTCGAAATCCACTTCGAAGATGCATGCTCAACAAAGATAATGAACCTGAGAGCGGAAGAGTATCTAGCGTATTTATGTGTATAACCCCGCTATATAAGCATTTAAGGCTGCTTCAGGATGATTACC